>NZ_JASCOR010000077.1 GCF_029959445.1 Stenotrophomonas sp. PS02298
ACCCGGGAGTTTGGAAGACAAATCTCCGAGAACGGCCCCGGGTGCGCTTTCGCTTACCCGGGCTACGGGGACGGGGCTCCTCGGTCGCCCCCATATTCCATGGCGGCATCAGTTCCATCCGGATGCATGCATGAACCTGCGGGCGTTCTTAGTAGAATGGGCCCCATGAACGCGCCTACCGTCCCCTACGACGCCCAGCGACTGAGCGAACTGGCCCAGCTGCTGATCGACAACATCCGTGAGCTGGCCCACGCCGGCTGGACACCTGCCACCAGCAGCAACTTCTCGCACCGGCTGGACGACCAGCATGCGGCCATCACCGTGTCCGGCAAGGACAAGGGCCGGCTGATCGAAAGCGACATCATGGTGGTGGATTTCGACGGCAAGGCCGTGGGCCGGCCGCTGCGCCCTTCGGCGGAAACCCTGTTGCACACTCAGCTCTATGCCCGCTTCCCGGAAGTCGGCTGCGTGCTGCACACCCATTCACCGGTGCAGACCATCGCCTCGCGCCTGTACGGCAGCGACGGTCATATCCGCCTGGAGGGTTATGAGCTGCTCAAGGCCCTCCACGGCAATTCCACCCACGAAACCGCCGTCGACCTGAAGGTGTTCCCCAACACCCAGGACATGGACGTGCTCGCCGCCCAGGTTGAAGCCGAACTCGACAAGGGGCCGATGTGGGGCTATCTGATCGACGGCCATGGCCTGTATGCCTGGGGCCGCGACATGGCCGAAGCCCGTCGCCACCTGGAGGCGTTTGAGTTCCTGCTGCATTGCGAACTGGAACTACGCCGCCTGCGCGGCCACGCCTGATCCTTCCTTCTACTACGTCGAGTCCCCCATGAGCCGACTGCGCATTTTCAACGACACCGCCCCGGACGCACCGCTGTTCGACAGCCGCGACGGCGAGGTCATCGCTGCCGAACTGAACAAGATCGGCGTCACTTTCGAACGCTGGCAGGCCAAGCACCCGGTCACTCCGGGCGCCAACCAGGAAGAAGTGTTCGCCGCCTACCGCGAGGACATTGATCGCCTGGTCGCAGAGCATGGCTTCAAGAGCGTGGACGTGGCCTCGATCGCCCCGGACAACCCGGCGCGCGCCGAGATCCGCAAGAAGTTCCTCGACGAGCATTACCACAAGGAAGACGAAGTTCGCTTCTTCGTCGCAGGCTCCGGCCTGTTCACCCTGCACGTGGGCGACAAGGTCTATGAAGTGGAGTGCGTGAAGGACGACCTGATCGCCGTGCCCGACAGCGTCAACCATTGGTTCGACATGGGCGAGGAACCCAGCTTCGCCGCCATCCGCTTCTTCACCGAACCGGACGGCTGGGTCGGCCACTTCACCGGCACCGACATCGCCCAGCGCTTCCCACGCTACGAGCCCAGCGCGGCATAAGCCCCTGCTTTGCTTGAGCCGCTGCTTTGCTTGAGCCGCTGCTTTGCTTGAGCCCCTCTCCCGCAAGCGGGAGAGGGGTTGGGGTGAGGGTAGCTCCCCGCTCTTGCTTCCTATCCTCGCCAACTAAGCATTCGTGCCCCTAGCAGCACCATGCAGGAATACCAGCATGACCATCAAAGCCATCCTCACCGACATCGAGGGCACCACCTCCAGCATTTCCTTCGTCAAGGAAGTGCTGTTCCCGTATGCCCGCAACGCCCTGCCCGGCTTCGTGCAGGCACACGGCAACGAACCGCAGGTCCGCCAGTGGCTGGACGCGGTGGCCACCGAGATTTCCGCCAGCGCCTGCCAGGACGAAGTCATCGTCGAAACCCTGCAGGGCTGGATCGACCAGGACCGCAAGCACACCGCGCTGAAGGCGCTGCAAGGCATGCTCTGGGATGTGGGTTACCGCAACGGCGACTACACCGCCCATCTGTACCCCGAAGTGGCCGACGTGCTGCGCGGCTGGCACGCCAGCGGCCTGCCGCTCTACGTCTACTCCTCCGGCTCGGTGCCGGCGCAGAAGCTGTTCTTCGGCTTCAGCGATGCCGGTGACTTGAACAGCCTGTTTTCCGGCAACTTCGACACCGAGGTTGGCGGCAAGCGCGAGGCGCCCAGCTATGCGCATATCGCCAAGACCATCAACATCGCCCCGGCCGAGATCCTGTTCCTCTCCGACGTGGTCGAGGAATTGGACGCCGCGCGTGAGGCCGGCCTGCAGACGATGCTGGTCGACCGCCTCAGCGATTACCCGCAGCCGCGCAGCGGTGAGGCCACCCATGGCCACACCCGGGTCGAGCGCTTCGACCAGATAGCGCTTTGATTTTCTGATCGACGCACAGAATGACGGCCCCTCACGGGGCCGTTTTTTTGCTGGGCCCACCGCACATGCCTAGATGTGAAGCGCCGCTTTTCACACCAGCAGCACACCGGCATCACCACCGGTAAAGCAAACCCTGCGCAGGATCAACACTCCAACGCCGGCCCTGCCATCACACCAAGGACGCCCTCGCATGAGCATCACCGAAGAGATCGGTCAAGCGCTGGCCGCCGAGTTCGCCATTCCCGATGTCGGCACATTGACCGTGATCGTCTCGCGGCTGGCCACCGCCATCGTGCTGGGCGGACTGCTTGGCCTGGAACGCGAGCGCAAAGGACGCGCCGCCGGCTTGAAGACCCATATCCTGGTCTCGGTAGGTTCGGCGCTGTTCGTATTGGCACCTTTGCAGATGGGCATTTCTGGCGCCGATGTCACCCGCGTGATGCAGGGCATCGTTTCCGGCATCGGCTTCCTCGGCGCGGGCGCCATCCTCAAGCTCGACAACGAGGAACGCATCCAGGGCCTGACTACCGCCGCCGGCATCTGGATGACCGCAGCCATCGGCATGGCAGCCGGCATGGGCATGGAAATGGTGGCCTTCATCACCACGATTGCCGCCTTGGCGGTCGTGAGCACGCTACCGAAGCTGATGCCGGATAAACGGAAGAACGTCGATGGCAGCGAAGCAGACCTCGATACCTGACCAAACTGGCATCAAACCCTGCTTCTTTTTTGTGGGAGCGGCGTAAGCCGCGAAGCGAGCGAATCACCAGATCGCAACGCCGCCGATGTGTTGAGCAACACCGGCTTCGCGGCTTACGCCGCTCCAACAAGCCCGCGGATTACCTGGCTGGGCTACGCAGCACCAACACATCAATGCTGGAGCGCACGCCCAAGCGTGCGGTGAAACCATCCCATTGGCCGACACCGCTGCTGACGAACAAGGTCATGTCCTGTACCCGGTACTCGCCACGCACGTAGCCGTGGTTGAACGGTGCCACCACCCAGCGATCGAAACCCAGCATGTGGCCACCGTGGGTATGGCCGGATACCTGCAGGTCAATGGCACCAGTTGCCGCAGCGGCACGCGCCTGCTTCGGCTGGTGCGCGAGCAGGATGTGTACATCGCTGCCCTTGCCTCCGTTCACTACCGCTGGCATGTCCGGCGGCAAACCGCCGTGCATGTACGGCGCCTGCTTCAAGGCAGCCAGATCGCCAATACCCGACATCGCCAACGTACGTCCATTGATCGACAGGGTCGCAGTCTGGTTCTCCAGCACGCCCAATCCCATCTGCCGGAAGTGCGCCATCCAAGCGGCGTAGTCGTAGTAGTACTCATGGTTGCCCGGGGCCAGCCAAACCCCGTAAGGCGCCTTCAATTGGGCCAAGGGCTCGGCGAACCGGCCACTGTCTTCCAGACCACCATCGGCCATGTCACCGGGCAGAACGATCAGATCGGGCTTCGCCGCCAAGGTCGCATCGACGATGCGCTGGGTGCGCCAGGTGCGCTTGACCGGGCTGATATGCAGGTCGGCCAGAACCGCCATGCGCACGCCATCCATTTCCTTGGGCAGGTTCGGCACGACCAGATCGCGCTCGTGTACCTGCGGTGGCTTGAGGCCGTTGTAGATGGCAAGCGTGGCCAGCAACACGATCACCAGCGCCGCACCCTGATTGAAACCGACGCCATGCCACAGCATTGCGACGCGTGAGCTGCGCGGCAGCAGGCGTGACAGCAGCCAGCCGGCTTCGCGCAGCAGCACGAACACCAGTACCAGCATGAACATCACCAGCACCCAACCGAATACCAGCTGGATCCAGGCTTCGACCGTGTAACTGAAGATGTCCAGCCGCCACAAGGTGGCGAAGCCCAGGCCGATCAGGGCAAGCAGCACACTGATGCCGGTCCGCCACCGGCGCTGAGGCTTGGACAAGGGATGGACCGGCCACCAGAACAGGATGGCCAACAACGGCAGCAGCAGCGATACGATAAAAGTCATCAGCGGTACGCGGTAGGTAAACCAAGAACGCCCGCGATCAGACCGCCTGCGGGCTCAAGAGATTGCCGTGCACTGTGGCACAGCAACATGGCAAACCGAGCGCCCACAGCTGGAACACTACGTAGCCCTACCGTAGCGCCGAGCCATGCTCAGCTGGAGCGCACCGGCCACGCCTATTTGCCGATCGCTTCAGCGGCGAAGCCTGCAATCATTCTGATTGCAGGAACTTCTGCGGTTTCATTGTTGCCAGCTTCGCGGCTGACGCCGCTCCCACAAACAATCCCTGTAGCGCCGAACCATGCTCGGCTGAAGCTCTACCGGTTCGGCTGAAGCTCTACCGGTGAAACCCTTGCCGAGCATGGCTCGGCACTACGCTCCTGCCCCCTCCCTTTGGCCGCAGGCCAAGGGGAGGGCTGGGGAGGGGTTGGCTCTTTGCAGCAATCCCTCATGCCGAGCATGGCTCGGCACTACATGTAAGCGGCTGCGCCGCTTACTTGGACTTCTCGGCAATCCAGGCGTTGACCTTCTCGTCGAGCACGTCCAGCGGCACCGAGCCGTCCTTCAGCACTTCGGCATGGAACTCACGGATGTCGAACTTGGCACCCAGCGTGTCCTGCGCACGCTTGCGCAGTTCCTGGATCTTCAGTTCGCCCGTCTTGTACGCCAATGCCTGGCCCGGCCATGCGATGTAACGCTCGGCTTCGGCAACCGCATCCGGCTCGCTCACCGAGGAATTGGCGAACATGTAGTCCAGCACCTGCTGGCGGGTCCAGCCCTTGGAATGCAAGCCGGTATCCACCACCAGACGCACTGCGCGCCACAGCTCACCCTGCAAGCGACCGAAGTAGCTGTACGGGTCGGTGTAGACGCCCAGGTCCTTGCCCAGGCTTTCGGCATACAGGCCCCAGCCTTCGATGAAGGCGGTTTCGCCACCGAAGCGACGGAACGCCGGCACGCCCTTCAGTTCCTGCTGCAAGGCCAGCTGGAAGTGATGGCCCGGGATGGCTTCATGCAGGAACAGGTCTTCGGCATCCCAGGTCTTGCGCGTCGGCAGGTCGTAGGTGTTGACGTAGAAGATGCCCGGACGGCTACCGTCCTCGCTGGGCTGCATGTACTCGCCACCGGCGGCCGACTTGGCACGGAACGCTTCGATCGGACGGATCTCGAAACCGGCCTTCGGGGTCAGCGAGAACAGCTTGGGCACGTTCGCGTTGATCTTGGCTTCCAGTCCGCGGTAATGCTCCAGCAGCTCCGGCTCGGACTTGAACTCGAACTGCTTGTCGTTCTGCATGAACTTGAAGAAGTCCTGCAGCGAACCCTTGAAGCCCACCTCGGCCATCACCTTCTGGATTTCGCCATGGATGCGCGCCACTTCAGCCAGCCCGATCTCGTGGATCTGCTCGGGGGTCTGCGCGGTGGTGGTGCTCTGCTTGGCGTTGAAGGCGTACCACGCCTTGCCGTCCGGCAAGGAATCCAGACCGACCGTGTCACGGGTGGCCGGCAGGTATTCATTGGCGATGAAATCACGCTGCTGCTTGATCGCCGGCATCAGCTTGTCGTTGATCACCGCGCGGAAAGCTTCGGTCAGGCGATCCTTGTCGGCCTGCGGGAAGTCGGCCGGCAGCAGCTTGATCGGGCCCCAGAACTGGCTGTCCTCGGCCTTGGCAGTGATGATCTCGTCGAACTGCGGCACCACTTTTTCCATCAACACGCGCGGCTGTACCACACCGGCCTTGATGCCTTCGCGCATGTTGGCGTTTTCAGTCTCCAGCAATACCGGAATGCGCGCCGCACGGGCCAACCAGTTGTCGTAGTCCTTGACCGTCTTGAACGGCTGCGCGACCTGGCCCGAACCCAGCATCACCGCATAGCTGACGGTGGAGCCCATCTGGTTGACCGGCATCATCCAGCTCGGGAATTTCTCCCCTTCCAGCGACTGCTTCTGCTCTTCAACGAAGATGCGGTAGCTGAGCAGGTCCTGCCCGGCCAGCCCGGCATCGCCGATCTTCTCGGCCTTGCCCAGCCATTCCTGGGTGAAGTCGTGGCTCTGCTTGCGGAACTCGGCCGAGCCGAAGTCCGGCAGCTGGTCGTTGTAACGGTTGTCGCCTTGGAAAGTGGCCTGCAGCGGGTTCAGCTTGAGCACGCCTTCCCAGTAGTCGGCGTACAGCTGGTTCAGCTGCGCGGCCTTGTCGGCCTGCGGCGCCTGTGCAGTGCTGTCACCAGCGCTTGGCTGCGATGACGGTGAACAGGCGGCCAGCACGGTGGCCAAGGAGAACGAAACGGCTAGCGCCAGCGGTCGAACGGTCATCGGGGGTGTCCAGAACAGGGAACAAGGCCGCCAGCGTCAGCGCTACTGTGCCCAGTCGAAAGGGCCAAAGGTCATTACCGGCAGGTTTCACATCGCGGTCCGGGCTGCAAACCGTCATAATCCCCACTCAGCTGTGGTCGCCACGGGCGCCTGCTACCTCCTCTCACGCTCTCCCGGGGCACCCGTGCTCCGGCGCGAGCCTTCGCCGTTGCTGTATCTATGACTACTTCGCGCCGCCCGTTGGGCTTCTGGTCCGCTACCGCCCTGGTTGTTGGCAGCATGATCGGCTCGGGCACCTTCCTGCTACCCGCCACCCTCGCCCCCTACGGCGCGGCAACGCTGATTGGTTGGAGCATCACCTTGTGCGGCGCGCTGCTGCTGGCGATCACTTTTGCCCAGCTGGCCAAGCGCTGGCCACAGACTGGCGGCCCCTACGTGTTCGCCCGCAACGCCTTTGGCGAGCTGCCCGGCTTTCTGGTCGCCTGGAGCTACTGGATCTCAATGTGGTGTGCGATTGCCGCGATCGCCGTGGCTTTCGCCGGCAGCATCGGCGCCATCTTTCCTGCCCTGACCGCAACCCCGGTGCACGCTGCGGCCTGCGGTCTTGTCGCGCTGTGGCTGTGCGCGGGCGTGAACCTGATCGGTGTACGCGAGGCCGGACGCCTGCAGCTGGCAACCACTGTATTGAAAGTCGTCCCCTTGCTGATGTTCGGTCTGGTCGCGCTGTGGCTGGTGGATACCAGCCACTACGTGCCCTTCAACCCTTCCGGCGAATCGCTGGGCAGCGTTGCCGCCGCATCCGTGGCGCTGACCCTGTGGGCGATGATCGGCCTGGAGGCAGCCACGGTCCCGGCCGAGTCGGTCGATGACGCACCACGCACCGTTGCCCGCGCCACGGTGGCCGGCACCGCCATCGCCGGTATCGCAACCGTGCTCGCCTGCACCACCGTACTTGGCCTGCTGCCTGCCGATGTGCTGGCCAGTTCCAGCGCACCGATGGCCGATGCCGCTGCCGCGCTGTGGGGGCCGACCGCCGGCATGCTGCTGGCCGTGGTGATGGCCATCTCCTGCGTGGGCGCACTGAATGGCTGGACGCTGCTGGCAGCACAGCTGCCGATGGCCGCCGCCCGCGATGGCGTGCTGCCGCGCGCCTTTGCCCACGAGAACAAGCGCGGCGCACCGGTCTTCGGCGTCATCGTCAGCTGCCTGCTGGCCACCGTATTGGTGATCTGCAACTACAACCGCTCGTTGGTCGACCTGTTCAAGTTCTCGGTGCTGCTGTCCACCGCTGCCACCCTGCTGCCCTACCTGGCCGGTGCTGCCGCATGGTTGTGGCGCGGCAGCGGTATTGCTTCGCGCATCGCCGCTGCTGGCGCATTGCTCTTCAGCCTGTACGCGCTTGCCGGCATCGGCAGCGAGGCCCTGTTGTGGGGCGTGGCCCTGATCGTGGCCGGCCTGCCGATCTACTTCTGGTTGCGCCGTCGCTGAGGAAGTGCCTGCGGCCCTCCTGTCTGTGGGAGCTGTGTAAGCCGCGAAGCTGGCAGCACCCAAACCTCTTGATCTGGTGATGTCTTTGTTTCGCGGCCAACGCCGCTCCCACAAGAATCTGCTGCGTAGTTCGTTCACCCATCAAGTGCCCGATAACGGAAGTCACTGATAGCCACTTCACCACGTCCTGCAGCATAGATGCCGATCTTCAGGCTCAAGAAGCCACCGAACACATTGTGGTGCAGGCCGGATACTTCCATCCGGGTCGGGTGCAACTGCCAGCTGCGGCCACCGTCATGTGAGTAGTGGAAAGTCACCACGTTGTTGCTGTTGTTCAAGCGCACCCGTACCGGGCCAGCGGCGCGCGGCGCACGTGCCCACACCAGTTCTTCGGCGTACTGGAAATTCTTGATGGTGGTGTCGTCAAAGCCGACACCGATGAACGCCTTGTTGTTGTAGAACAGCAGCAGGCCGGCTTCCGCACCCATGCCAGGTGCCATGGTTACCTCCACCTCGTAGGAGCGGTCGGGCACCACGCAGGTCAGTGGCGAGCTGTCGATCGGCGAGGCACCGCTGGCTTTCAGTCGCAGCACGCCATTGTCATAGCGGGCACGCTTGCGCTCGTCCGGCCCCGGATTGTGGAACGCCCATTGCGTGCCAAAGCGATCACCCGAGAAGTCGTCAGACAGCGCAAATCCCGCCGCGCTGGCCTTGCCACCTGCCGGCTTGCGCAGCGGCCGCGACAGATCCCCGCCCAGCGCTCGGAACCAACCGTCAGCGGTCCACTCGATAGGCTCCAGCAAGGTCTGTCGACCCAAGGTCCGGAAGCCGTTCTCATAAGCGTGATAGACCATCCACCAGTCGCCGGCCGGACCTTCCACCAGCGTTGCATGACCACGCGACCACCAAGGCTCCGCTTCTGATTGGGTGCGCACCAGCGGGTTCTGCGGGCAATGCTCCCACGGCCCATGGATGGAGCGCGAACGTGCGGCGATCACCATGTGCCCGGTGACGGGGCCGGCGGTCCCGCCTACCGCCGTGATCAGATAGAACCACTCACCGTGGCGCAGCAGCTTCGGGCCTTCGGGCGCGAAGTTCTCTGTGACCCAATCGTCCGGATAGCGCCACGGACTGTACGCAGGCTCCAACGCGCCATCGGTGGCCAGGCCGTCATCGCGCAGACGCACGCGGCGGATGCCGTTGACGAACAGATAGCGCTTGCCGTCCTCTCCGACGATATGGCCCGGATCGATGCAACCGTCGATCTCCAGGTCAATCGGCTCGCTCCACGGCCCTGCGATATCGTCAGCCCAGATAACGAAGATCGACCAGCCCTTGCCGGTCGGATTGGCCGGCAGATAGATGAAGTAACGACCGTCGTGCTTGCACAGGTCCACCGCCCAGATATCGCCGAGTGTCTTGTGCAGCGCTGGCCCGATCGGCGCCCAGTTGACCAGATCGGTGGAGTGCCAGATGACCAGGCCCGGATAGGAATAGAACGACGAGAACGTCATGTAGTAATCGTCGCCATCCTTGAGGATGGTCGGGTCTGGATGGTCCCCGGCGACGATGGGGTTGAGGTAGGTACCATCCCCGAGGTCAGCGATGCGCTGGCCTTCCGGCCCCTGGCCCCAGCGCAGCGGAGGGCTCGCGCAACTGCCAGCGACAGCCGGCTGCGCCAACACGGACAGCGGCGCAACCATGGCACCGGCAGCAACGGCTTTGAACAGCTCCCTGCGGGAAGTATCTGGCATGCAATTCACTCTCGGTCAGCGAAAGGCCGTCGCGACATCCTCACGGCCGGAACTGATCGAGTGTACCCGCAGATGGGCACGGGCCATCCATCTGGCCCACAGCCGCGTCTTCAGTCACCTGTGTGCGGGCGGTGTATTGCCCAAGGCCTTGTTGAGCGCGATGAACTGGCTGCGCAGCAATGCCTCGCCATCCACCAGGTCACGCCGCGTCTGCAGATAGCCTCTGCGTGCATCCAGCACTGCCAGGAAGTCGATCAGGCCAGCATCGTGCCGTGCCTGCGCGATCCTGTACGCATCCAACGTGGCCTGCTCGCGCACACGCAGCTGCGCGCGTTGCTGTTTGGCAGCGGCGTAGCCGTTCAAGGCATTGTCGATCTCCTGCCAGGCCTGCAGCACGGTCTTCTGGTAGGCCACTGCGGCCTCCTGCTGTTCCAGCTCACGCAGCTGCACCACGCTTTTGCGTCGGCCGTGATCGAACAGTGGCAGGTTCAGCACCGGGCCAATCGACCAGGTGCGGCTGCCCCAGTCCGAGAACTCACCGGACAGATACGACTCGTAGCCGAACTTGGCACCAAGCCGGATGCTGGGATACAGATCCGCCTGGGCAACACCGACGCTGGCCGTCGCCTGTTGCAGGCGTGCCTGCGCGGCACGTATATCCGGGCGCCGCTGCGCCACTTCCGACGGCAGGCCCAGCGACAGATCCGGCAGCGTGTCGCTGGCGGCAACCACCGGTGCTGCAAGCTGGCTGCGCAATGCGCCGGGGCGCTCGCCGAGCAGTAGCGTGAGTTGGTTGCTGCTACTGGCTTCCTCGGCCAGCAAGCCGGGCAAGCGCGCGCGCACAGCCGCCAGATCAGCCTGCTGACGGTCCAGATCCAGATGGTCCTGCAAGCCGCCGTCCACCCGCGCCTGCAGCAGCGACAGGCGTTCTTCCAATGCGCCAATGTCCTCGTGTGCCAGCTCGATCTGGCGCTGTGCGGCGCGCAACTGCACGTAACTGCGTGCCACCTCGCTGCTGACACTCAACCTTGCCAGATCCAACAATGCGGCCTGCTGCGCCACGCTGGCATCGGCTGCCTCGATTGAACGCCGCACCCTACCCCACAAGTCCAGCTCCCAGGATGCATCGAAGCCGGCCTGGTACAGATTGAATGGCTCGGCCAGCAGCTGTTTCAGTGCGCCACTGTCATTGCTGAGGATGTCGAGCATGCGCGTGCCAGCGCCGTTCTCGCTTTGGCGCTGTCGGTTGACGCCTGCCGATGCGTTCACATCGAGACCGCGCTGCGCGGCAACCGTGCGCCGCTGCGCCCGCGCCTGGGCGAAGTGCAAGGCAGCCGTGCGCAGGTCCGGGCTCGCCTGCAAGGCGCGTCGTTGCAGTTCATCCAGGGTCGGATCCGACAGCTGCGTCCACCACGCCAGCTGCAGCGCCTGCGTACCGAGGTCGACATTTAGTGACGCGTCACCGCCCCGCCATTGTGTCCAGTCGGCAGGGGCCGCCGTGTCCGGACGCACGAAGTCCGGTCCGACCGCGCAGCCGCCAAGCACCAGGCCAGCAGCAAGCGGCGACAGCAGCAGTGGCATGTTCAACAGTGAGCGCAAGTGGAGAAACATGGATCGCGTCCTAGGTAAGCCGATTACGGAACAACCACGCCGCCAACGGCAAGGTGATCGCCGCCACCGCCAGCATGGGGATGAAGTTGAAGCCCACTTCCTGCAGGCCCGCCCCTTCCAGATAGACCCGTCGCACCAGATCGATGCCAAAGCGCAGCGGATTGGCATAGGTCGCCACCTGCAGCAGCTTGGGCATGTTGGCCACCGGCGTCATCAAGCCCGACAACAGCATCAACGGCATGATCAACAAGAAGGTGTAAAGCATCGCCTGCTGCATGTTGGCGGCCACCGCCGAGATCGAAAGCCCGATACCTACCGAGGCCACCGTGAACACCGCCAGCGCCAGATACAACACGCCCACCGAGCCGGCCATCGGGATCTGGAACCAGAAACGGATGATCAACAGGATGATGGTGGACTGCACCAGCCCCACCAGAATCGACGGCAAGGCCTTGCCGATCAGGATCTGCATCGGCGTCAGCGGCGTGACCAGCAATTGATCGAAAGTGCCCTGTTCGCGTTCGCGCGCCACCGACAAGGCTGCGATCAACAGGGTCTGCAACATGCTCAACGCGGCGATCAACGCTGGCATCAGCTGCCAGCGCGACTCCAGGTTCGGGTTGTACCAGCTGCGTGTGACCAGCTGCACCGCCTGCCCGCCGGTGGCGCCTGTCTGGTTCAACTGCGTTCGATTGGACTGTTCCCGGTTGAAATCGGCGACGATGGAGCCGATGTAACCAGCAGCGGCACCCGCGGTGGTGGAGTTGCGGCCATCCATGATCAACTGCAACGGTGCACTCTGCCCAGCGGCCAGTCGCTGCTCGAAATCAGCTGGAATGCTGATCACCAGTAACACTTCATTGGCGTCGATCACGCCAGCAATCTGCGCCGATGAAGCCAACGTTGCCGTGCGCTCGAACATACCCGCACCATCCATCCGCGAAAGCAACTCGGTCGACGCCTGTCCACCGCTTAGGTCGAGCACCGCGTACGGCACATGACGCAGATCGAAGGTCGCGCCGTAGCCAAACAACAACGCCTGCATCAGCGCCGGCATGAACAGCATGGCGCGACTGGAAGGCTCTTTCAGCAGGGTGATCAGCTCCTTCCTGCACAGGAAGGCAATACGCCTGAAATAGATCGCGATGGCTTCCATGCCTACACCAGCCTCTTGCGCAGCTTGGAGCGGGTAGCCGCAAACAACAACAGCGCGTACAGCAACAGGATGGCCGACTTCTGCAGGAACAGCGGCCAGTTATCGCCGGTCAGGAACAGCGATTTGATCAGCCCCATGAAATGCGTAGCCGGCAGCAGCTGGCTGATGACCTGCACCGCGACCGGCATGTTGCGCAGGTCGAATACGAAGCCGGACAGCATCATCGCCGGCATGAAACTGGTCAACAGTGCCACCTGACTGGCCTGGAACTGGTTGCGGGTCAGCGCCGAAATGAACAGGCCCAGCAGCAACGACACCGTCAGGTAGAGCAAAGAACTGACCACGATCGCCAACAACGAGCCGCGCATCGGCACCTCGAACAGAAAGCGCGCAGTCAGCAGGCAGATCGCCAGATTGATCGCACCGATGCCGAGATACGGCAGCAGCTTTGCCAGCACCAGTTCGGTAGGTCGTACCGGCGTCACGAACAGTGCTTCCAAGGTGCCACGCTCCCATTCACGCGCAACCAGCAGCGAGGTCAGGAAGGCACCGATCAAGGTCATCACCAGAACGATCAAGCCCGGCACCAGGTACCAGGTGCTGGTGCTTGCCTCGTTGAACCACATGCGCTGGACAACACTGACACCGCCACCCGCACTGCTGCCGGCTTGCCTATCAAGCGTGGTTTGCAGCTGCGTCGCCAGCGCACCGCCCACATAGCCTTCCAGCGTACGCGCGGTGTTGGCATCCACGCCGTTGAGGATGAGCTGCACCTGCGCATTGCCTTCAGCCCTGCGCCGGCTGAAATCCACCGGCACATGCACAATGCCGCCAACCTTGCCTTGCCGCATCAAGGCCACCGCGGCAGTCATGTCGCCGACCTGCACCGGCGCCAGATACGGCGAACCCTGCAGCCCGGCAACCAGCGACTGTGTGGTCGGCGAGCGCTCATCCAGCACCACCGCAACCGGTGCGTGGCTGACATCGAACGACAAGCCGTAGCCAAACAGCAGGATCAAGCCCGCCGGCAACAACAGGCCCACCGCAAGGCTGCTGCGTTCACGCAGCATCTGACGGGTCTCCTTGCGCACCAGCGCCGATAAGCGGGACAGGAATCCGGACATCACGCGGCCCTGCCACCGGCAGCGGCACTACGCTGCGCGCGGCCCTGCTCGACGATGCCAATGAAGGCGGCATTCATGTCGATGCCGTCAGCGCCGGCCTGCTCGCGCACCTGCTGCGGCGTTCCCAGGGCCAGCAGTTCACCGGCGTCCTGGATGGCGATGCGATCGCAGTATTCCGCTTCCTCCATGAAATGGGTAGTGACGATGATGGTCACGCCCTGCTGCGCCAGCCCGGTGATGGTGCGCCAGAAAGCGCGCCGCGCCAGTGGGTCGATGCCGCTGGTAGGTTCATCCAGGAACAAGATCTCCGGCGCATGCAGCAAGCCCACCGCCATTGCCAGTCGCTGTTTGTAGCCTGCAGGCAAGTCGCCACTGCGGGCATCCGCCTGCAGGTCGAAGCGTTTGATGGCATCGGCAACACGCCCGCGCAGTTGCGTGCCGGCAAGACCATAAGCACCACCGAAGAACTCCAGGTTCTCACGCACACTCAAATTGGCGTACAGCGCGAATTTCTGTGAGACATAGCCGATGCGTGCGCGGGCCTGGGCTCGGGCAGTGCGCAGGTTCAGACCAGCCACTTCCAGATGCCCACTGCTGGCCGGCAACAGACCGCAGAGCATGCGGAAGGTAGTGGTCTTGCCGGCACCATTGGGGCCGAGCAGGCCAAAGATCTCGCCGCGGTGCACATCGAAACTGGTGCTGGCCACGGCGGTGAAATCACCGAAGCGACGCACCAGATCGCGCACCACGATGACCGGCGCATCATCCTGCGGGATCCTGCTTGCTGCGACCTCGGCCGCCGGCAATGATGCTGGCGCCTCCTGCGCACGCAGCAGCATCATGAAGGCGTCTTCCAACTCCGCCGCTCGTCGGCTCGGCGGCTCGCCTTGCAGCAATCCGGCGATATCCGACGGCGCCACACCAGGCTGCAGGATGAAACGTACGGAACCGGCACGCGGCACCGCATCCAGCACGTGCCGGGTATCGTCGATCAGCTGCGCCTGCAGCTCACGCGGCTGCCGCGTCGGCGCGGGCGCTACCGCCCAGGTCAGGCCCTGTGCCTTGTCGGTCAGCGCGGCAGGATTGCCTTGCGCCAGCAAACGCCCCTGATGCAGCACGAAGATCTGCTCGCAGCGCTCAGCCTCGTCCATGTAAGCCGTGCTGACCAGCACGCTGAGCTGCTCCTCCTGCACCAGCTGCTGGATGATCTTCCACAGTTCGCGCCGCGACAGTGGATCGACGCCGACACTGGGCTCGTCCAGCAGCAACAGCTGCGGTGAACGCACCAGGGTGCAGGCCAGGCCCAGCTTCTGCTTCATGCCACCTGACAACTTGCCGGCCGGGCGTTGCCTGAATGCAGCCAGGTCGGTCATCTGCAACAGGCGTTCGAAGCGCGCATGGCGTTCGTCCGCAGGCACACCATGCAGATCCGCGTACAGATCCAGGTTCTCCTGCACGCTGAGGTCTTCGTACAGGCCAAAGCGCTGCGGCATGTAGCTGATGCGATCCTGCACCTGCTGCGGCTGCCGTGCCACGTCATGGCCAAGCACCTGCAACTGGCCAGAATCGGCGGGCAGCAAACCAGCAACCATGCGCAGAAAGGTGGTCTTGCCGGCACCATCCGGTCCAACCAGTGCAGTCAGCTCGCCCTTGCGAACGCGCAGGGAAATCCCGGCCAGCGCCTCCAACTGCCCGCCACCGGCGGCCGGAAAGCACTTGCGCAGGTCGACCGCGACAACCGTGGCAGTCGCCGCTTCCATCAACGCGCCGTGTCCTGCAGGCGCACGCTCACCGGCTGGCCCATGCGTAGCTGATCCTGCGGATCCTCGACCACCACGCGCACTTCGTAGACAAGGCTGGTGCGCAGCTCTTCGGTCTGCACGGACTTCGGGGTGAACTCGGCCACCGAGGAAATGAAGCCGACCTTGCCTGTCACCGGCTTGTCGGGGTGGCTGTCGCTCGTCACCTGCGCAAGCTGCCCGCTGCGGATACGACCGAGCTCGGTCTCGCTGGCAAACACCCGTACCCACTTCGGCTGCGTCAACGCCAGCGCGAACGCCGTGCGTTGCGGACCGGCCATGTCGCCGACTTCCACCAGCCGCGAGCGCACCATCGCCGCCACCGGCGCCTTCAGCTGGCCTTGCGCGATCTGGTGCTGCAGCAAGGCGAGCTGGGCATCGGCCACCTGCAATTGCGCCTCGGCTGCCGCAATGTCTTCCTTGCGCGGGCCTTGCTGCACCAGCGCCAGCGCCTGTTGCTGCAGCTCGGCAGTCGCTGCCGCCACTTTCGCCACGCTACGCGCGCGGTCCATTTCCTGCGCACTTACACCACGACCGTCCGTCGCGCTGGCCACGCCCTGCAAGCGCTGCAGGTCCTGCGCTGCACGCGCTGCATCGGCCTGCGCTGCGGCCAGCTGGCTCCTGGCCTGCACGACTTCCTGCGGCCGCGCGCCGTTGTGCAGCCGCGCCACCGTCTGCCGCTGCGTCTCGATCTGTGCCTTGGCTTGATCTGCCTGCAATTGCAGGGTGCGGGTGTCGAGCGTGGCCAGCACATCGCCGGCCTTGACCTTGTCGCCTTCCTCCACCCGCACTTCCTGCACCCGGCCGCTGCCATCAAAGGCAAGCGACACCTGCCGGATGTCCACATTGCCCTGCAACTGCAGGCCATCGCCAGCCGGCTTATCCCGGCTGCTCCACCACAGCAGCAGCACGACCAGCAACGCAACGGCGGCCACCACGACAAGGACGGGCTTCTTCATCAGGACGCTTCCGCAAGCAGGACGGTATCTGCCGAACAGCCTAATTCAAATTAAATTTAATTTAAAGTAGTGCCGGACGGGGCGATGAAGCAGGCTAAACTTGCCACGCAATGAGCACTCAGAAAACCACCCCACGCGGACCACGCACCGACGGCGAGGCCACCCGTGCCCGCCTGCTGGAGGCGGCCGGCCAGCTGTTCTCGCAACAGGGCTTTGCCGAAACCACCAGCAAGGCTGTGGCCCAGCTGGCCGCTGCCGACCTGGCATCCATCAACTACCACTTCGGCAGCCGCAACGGCCTGTACCAGGCCGTGCTGCTGGAAGCACACCGGCAGCTGCTCGATCTTGATGACCTGCAGCGGATCGCCGGCAGCGCGCTGAACCCGGAGCAGCGCCTGTACGAATTGCTCGCCGGCCTGGTCCAGCGCGCCCAGCAACCCGAGGCCTGGGCACCACGCGTGCTGGCACGCGAACTGCTGGCGCCCTCCTCGCATCTACAGGTGCTGATGGAAGAAGCGATTCCGCCGAAGATGATGGCGGTGGCGCAGATCCTCAGTGAGATCTCCGGCATTCCCGCCACTGAACCGGCCCTGCTGCGCTGCCTGCTGAGCGTCGCCGCGCCCTGCATGATGTTGATCGTGATCGGCCGAGACGTACCCGGCCCGTTGCAGGCAGTGGTGCAAGGCCCATCGCAGCCGCTGCTGGCACATCTGCACCGCTTTGCGATCGCCGGCCTGCAGGCGGTCGGCGAGGACTACCGCAGCAAGCCAGCAGCAAAGAATGTGGGAGCGGTGTAAATCGCGACGCTGGACTTGTTCGGCTGGTGATACAGACGCGATCTGGTAGACCATCAGCTCCGCGGCTTACGCCGCTCCTACAAAAGCACGCCGCCGCGCCAAAAACCCGCCGCCAACGCTGTGGCACCGCTCTTGCATCTGCCCCGGCATGAGTCCCGAACTTGCCCTCACCGAACTCCGCGGCGGCCTGGTTGCCACCTTGTGGATCGCCGGTCCGTTGCTACTTGTCGTGCTGGTCGTCGGCGTGGTTGTCGGCGTCATCCAGGCCGCTACCCAGATCAACGAGCCGACCATTGCCTTTGTCGCCAAGGCCGCGGCCCTGACCGCGGCGCTGTTTGCGCTCGGCAGCCTGCTGCTGGGGCACCTGGTCGAGTTCACCGTCATGCTGTTCCAGCGCATCCCGCACCTGATCGGTTAGCGCGATGGACTCGGTCACCCAGACAGTCATCGACGGCCAGCAGGCCTTTGCCATCATCGGCAATACCCTGTGGATCATGCTGCGCATCGGCGCGATGCTGATGGCCATGCCGATGATCGGCACCCGTGCGGTACCGGCGCGGGTGCGGGTGCTGCTGGCGGTGGCACTGTCCGTGGCACTGTCCCCGGTCCTGCCGCCGATGCCGATCTTCAACGGCTTTGACTCGATGACCGTGCTCAGCATCCTGCGCGAGGTAGCCGTGGGGGTCAGCATCGGCTTCCTGCTGCGGCTGATCTTCGAAGCCGGCGCAATGGCCGGCGAAATGATCGCGCAGAGCACTGGCCTGGCCTTCGCGCAGATGGCCGACCCGATGCGCGGCGGCAGCTCCGGCGTGATCGGGCAATGGTTCTACCTGATGTTCGGCCTGCTGTTTTTCACCAGCAATGGCCATCTGGCACTGATTTCCTTGCTGGTGGACAGCTACAAGGCGCTGCCCATCGGTACCGCCCTGCCCGATCCGCATGCGGTCGCCACGCTGGCGCCGACCCTTGCCCTGCAGATTTTCCGGGGTGCACTGTCACTGGCGCTGCCGTTGGTGGTGGCGATGCTGGCGATCAACCTGGTCTTTGGCGTCCTTTCCCGTGCGGCACCGGCACTCAACCCCATGCAGCTGGGCCTGCCGGTTGCCCTGCTGATCGGCCTATCACTGCTCACCCTGCTGGCCGGGGAAATGGGGCCGCCCGTACAGCGCCTGTTCGACACCGCCTTTGATACGGCGCGGCAAGTAACAATGTGACGCCCTACACAGCTCACGTTTTTGGATTTCACATTGCCTGAAGGCCCTCTTGCCGGTTCCCCTATACCGGTGGATAGTCCGGGGTACAGCACGGGCCGCAGGGGAATGCGGAACCGGCTACGACATCTCGCTTCCGCGACCGCGGCGCGACAACCTTAGGGAGAGGTTTGATGCTCGTTGGCAGCTACAACCCGTTGTTTGTCGTGCTGTCGATCCTGGTGGCAATCCTCGCCTCGTTCACGGCGCTGGACATGGCCTCACTGGTATCCGCCTCGCAACCACGTCGCGCCGCCGCCCGCTGGCTGTTGGCCGGCGGTGTTGCCATGGGTGCGGGCATCTGGTCCATGCACTTCGTCGGCATGCTGGCGTTCCGCCTGCCCATCCCGCTGGGCTACGACCTGTGGCTGACCGTGGAGTCACTGCTGGTAGCGGTCGCCGCCTCGATATTCGCCCTGTGGCTGGTGTCGCGCCCCACCCTGCCGCACCTGCGGCTGGCACTGGGCGCATTGTTGATGGGCCTGGGCATCGCCTGGATGCACTACGTCGGCATGTCGGCGCTGAAGATGACCCCGGAGATCGACTACGACCGGGTCTGGTTCGTGCTTTCGATCGTGATCGCGGTGGCTGCTTCATGGAGCGCCTTGTATATCGCCTTCCGCCTGCGCACGGTCGAACATGCGCTGCCGCCGCGCCTGATCGCTGCCGCCGTGATGGGCCTGGCCATCGTCGGCATGCACTACACCGGCATGGCGGCGGCACGCTTCCCCGCCAATTCCGTCTGCACGGCGGCCACCACCGGCGGCGTTCCCACCGAATGGCTGGCTGCCTGCGTGGTGCTGCTGACCGTTGGCGTGATGGGCGTGGTGCTGACCATTTCCCTGTTCGAGCAACGCATGCAGGCGCGCTTGCTGCATCTGCGCAATTCAATGCTGGCAGCCTCGCTGGACGATGCCCGCAAGGAACTGTTCCATGCCAGCCAGCACGACTCGCTGACCCGCCTGCCCAACCGCCAACTCTCGCATGAGCGCATCGAGCAGCTGCTGCAGGGCAACCAACCGTTCGTGGTGATGTCCATCGACCTGGATGGCTTCCGCCATATCAATGGCGCGTTTGGCTCGCAGACCGGCGATGCCGCCCTGGTCGACATCGGCGAACGCCTGCGTCAGCTGCTTCCAGCCGACGACCTGGTCGGCCGCCTTGGTGGCGACCAGTTCGTCATCGCCACCCAACTCAGGCATGCCGAGGAACTGGAGTCGCTGGCCGACCGCATCATGATGGCGGTCAATTCCGTGCGCGTTGCTGGACGTGAGCTGCGCATCACCGCCAGCCTGGGCATCGTCGAGCACCCACAGGTCGGCAACACCGCCGCGCAGCTGATCGCCATGGCCGAGACCGCCATGGCCTACGCCAGGCAATCCGGGCGCAACACACATGCGGTGTTCGCCGACTGGATGAACGACAACGTCGAGCAGGACCGGCGTCTGCTGGAAGACCTGCGCAAGGCCCTGGGCACGCCGCAGCTGTCACTGCATTACCAGCCGCGCGTGCACGCCAACAGCGGCCGCATCAGCGGTGCCGAGGCGCTTATCCGCTGGCGTCATCCCGAACACGGCTATGTGCCGGCCGAACGCATCATCCGGCTGACCGAGCAGAGCGGCCTGATGGACGTGATCGGCAACTGGGTGCTGGACGAGGCCTGCCGGCAGATGCGCTGCTGGCAGGACGCCGGCAACAGCGAGTGGCGGGTGGCGGTCAACCTGTCAGGGCGCCAGCTGGGCTCGCCGAAGCTGATCGAGGATGTGCGCAGCGCGCTGGAACGCAACGATCTTGAGCCCTCGCGCCTGATTCTGGAGATCAGCGAAGGCGCGGTGATGCGCGACACCGACAATGCCATCGCGGTGCTGCGCAGCGTCGCCGCGCTCGGCGTCGGCATCTCCATCGACGATTTCGGCATCGGCGTGTCCAGCCTGCTGCACCTGAAGCGCTTGCCCGCCACCGAGATCAAGATCGACCGCGCCTTCGTGCTGGCGTTGGAAGAAAGCGACGAGGACGTGGTGATCGTCTCGGCCATCGTTGCCCTTGGGCACGCGCTGAACATGGAGATCGTCGCCGAGGGCATCGAGACCCAGGGTCAACGTTCCTATGTGGAACGGCTGGGCTGCGATCACCTGCAGGGCTACCTGCTCGGCCGCCCGGTCAGTGCGGAGAACTTCATGCGCCTGCAAGGTGGCGATGCCCAGCACGCGGCACTGGAAGCACGGCTGGCTTCGTTCAACACCAGCCAGGAGTAGGCCCGTAGTGCCGAGCCATGCTCGGCAGGGGCATTACCCATGAACCCAAACCTGTAGTGCCGAGCCATGCTCGGCATGGGGATTTACCGGTAGAGCCCTTGCCGAGCATGGCTCGGC
>NZ_JASCOR010000078.1 GCF_029959445.1 Stenotrophomonas sp. PS02298
CGCCCCGGCCCGCGGGCGCGGTTGATGGGGGGGGTTTTGGCGGGGTTGCGGTGGGGCGGCCCCGCCGCGGGGGGGGCGCGGGGGGCGGGGGACGGCTTGGCGGGGCCGGAGGCGCCATCGAGCAGCCTGGCCATTACGCCTCCGAGGGCAGTTCGATACGGCCGAAGCCACCCAGCAGCGGATCGTCGGCCGTCTCCACGTCGAACATGGCGGTACCCGACAACGGCAGCTCGCCGAACTCGGGGTTGATCAGCGCCAGGGTGTCGAACGGGTTGAACTGCACGCGGTACAGGTGCAGGCGCACCCGCTCGCCGCTCACCGTATTGATGCCGTTGAGGTACAGGTAGCGCTCGGGCGGCTGGGCGGTGAAGAACGGCAGGCTGGTGAAGGCGTCGTGCTTGTAGCTAGCGCTGAACGGCTGGGTCAGCGTGGACACGTCGAGCATCTCGATGATGCCGCTGTGCGGGCTCTCCAGGCGGTAGTCTTCGCCGGCGACCAGGGTAACAGGCGAGCCGCTGGCATCCTCGATCACCAGGTCCTGCACGTTGGCCGGCTTGTCCAGCACGATGCGGCTGCCGGCGACGAGGCCTTCAGGGAGGAGCTCGTCTACCACGGTGGCCGCGGAGACCATCTGCGGGGTGGAAAACAGTCCCAGCTGCAGGTTGTGGGTGGTGCCGTAGCGCAGCACCAGGTTCAGCTCGACGGTGGTGGACTGGCGCAGGCGGGCGGACTGCAGGCGCTGGCCGCTGAACTGTTCGGTGCGGTCCGCATTCTCGGTGTTGAAGCGAAGCTCGCAGGAGGACTGGTCGCCCACCCAAGTGAGCTGGCCGGGCTTGCCACCGGCGAGGCGGGTGCCAAGTTCGATGCGGCCCTGGAAGGAAAAGTCTTTCATTGCTGTGGTTCTCCGGTGGTGCCGGCACCGCCGGCAAAGGTTGAGTCAGGGGTCAGTAGTCGTAGCTGTCGAGCAGGCGGCGCATCTCGCTGCGCAGCACGTCCCGGGAGAAGTCGAGCAGGCGCTCGGGGCGACGGCCCTGCGCCAGCATCTGGGCCACGGTGGAGCGGTAGAGCACTTCCAGCCGTTGGCGCTTGTGGCCGACGTAGCGGCCCCTGGTCATCGCTACCTTGGGGCCGTAGCGCTCGACGACCTGCTGGTTGCCGCCGAGCAGGCGTGCGATGAACGTGCCTTGCGCCACCTGGCGGCGGCCGCGGTACACGCTGTAGCTCACGCCCTTGCGCGTGGCCCGGGCGCTGTAGTTCATCAGGCCGATGCCGCGCTTCCATTGCCCAACCAGACGGACGCCGGCCGCACGGGCGGTATTGCCGCCGATCAGGCTTGCCCGCAGGTTATCGCGGATGCGCGCCGCCGGCAGGTTGTACTCGGCCTGGATGTCGCGGCGGGCCTCCACCGGCAGCCGGCGCAGCAGCGTCTGCATGGCGCGCTCCTGCAACCACGGCAGGCGGTTGTCGATGCGCTGCAGGTCGCGCTGGACGTCGAGCGCGCCCTGCAGGTCGAAGCCGACGCCGGTAGCACGTTGGCGATGTGTGGAGACGGTCGCGGCCATCAGCGGCGGTACCCCGTCGTGAAGGTGATCTCGGCAGCGACGACCGGCATGCCTTCCGGCCGGTCGAGGAATACGGTGCCGGCGTACAGCGGCAGCAGCGCGCCGCAGGGCATCAGCTCGCCTGCCTGCACACGCTCGCCCATCTCGTTGAGCAGCTGCTCGACATCGTCTGCCCCGTCATAGACGACGGACAGTGCGTTGTCATAGCCTGCCGGCAGCACGAACTCGATGATGCCCTCCACCGAAACGCCGCCGCAGGCCTCAGCCGGGCGTTTGGCGACCACCGCGACGGTGCACTGCGGCTTGGCCGGGATACCGTTGCTGGCCCGCTCAGTGGACACGTGGGCACCGAGGTCGGTCTCGAATCCGTTGTCCTTGGTGATGCGCACCAGTTCGCTGCGGACCTGTTCGACGATCTGTTTCACGCGCACGGTGTCAGCCATGCAGCACCGCCACGACGACGAAGCCGTCGTCCTCATGAGCAGGCGACTCGACCGGCTTGACGTGTGCGCCAAGGCGGTCGGACCAGGCGACGATATCGCCCTGTTGCGGCTGCCACTGCGCCACCAGGAATGATGCGGTGGTCATGCGACCCACCACCTGGCCATAGTCGCCCAGCCTCTTCGCGTTCCGGTCGACCACGATCCGGACGGGCTGCGGATCGTCCGTGCCGCGCCTGACCATGGCATCCACGCCGAATTCGCCGAACAGGTCGGTGTGCAGATCCCCGAGCACGGCATCGTCGAAGCTCACGGCTTCACCCCGGTCGCCTGGATTGCATCGATCTGTTCCAGTTTGGCGTTCGCGCGCTCGAGCGCGGCGCGGCGCTGGGCCGCGACGTCGAAGCACATGGCGATGGGACCTTCGGCGATCGGCTCGCGCTCGGTCAGGCGGGGCGGCACCGGCACGTACACGCGCCGCTCGACGATGACCGGCTCCGGGCGCACAGCCACCCCCAGGGGCGGGCAATCCGGTTTCCGACTGCAGGTGGCGCCACTGAGGGCTACCACCAGTGCGATGGCGATCAGTACCCGGAAAAGGCGGGACATGTGGCCTCCAGTTGTTGCAGCGCGAGTGCGCAGTGGGTTTCCTTGACCTGGACGGCATAGCGGTCCATGAAGGTCCTGAGGGTCTTGTCGGCATCCGCAGCACGCGCCTGCGCGGCCGCGACCGCGGCATCGCTCTTCTGGCGGATGTCGGTCGCCTGGTCCTGCGCCGCTTTCAACTCGGCCTGCAGGACGCCGGTGGTCTGCTGCCAGCCCTCGTTTGCTGAGGCCAGTTCGCTGGTGCGGGTGCGCTCGGTCCGCAGCAGCGCGTTGGCGGAGTCCGCCGCGGCCTGCGCCACGAACAGATCCGCGGCGGCACTCCGGGCGCTGACGTACCAGACGGCGGACATCACCACGATGGCAGCAAGCAACGCGCCGACTGCGTACAGGAGCGGCTTGACCGTCAGGCCGGCGATCAGGGCTTTCATCGCGCGCCCTCGACCAGGTCCGCCTCGCTGTAGCGACGGCCACAGAGCCCGGCCTCGAGACTGGTTCCGCGCCACAACCGGCACTGGCTGCGCAGTTGCCGGCCGATGCAGAGCAGGTCATCGGCAGGAATACAGGTGTCGCGGATCACCCGCTTCTCGCGGTTGCGATCGCCGACCATGGAGCCGCCGCGGTTGTAGGTGTTGCCCAGCAGCGCGCCGAAGGCATCCACAGGGAGCTGAAGGGCGCCATCGCCGTAGGCTCGAACGGTGGCACGGTGATAGACCGGCAACGATGCGTCGACGAACACGCGCTCGGCCAGGCCGAAAGGCACGACGATGTCCCGGTACCGGGGCAACGCATCACGGGCAGCGATGCCCGTGATGCCAGCGGTACCCGCCAGGCGCGAGGCGGCCGGGTGGGCGCTCCAGTCCTGGGCGATTGCGCGCGCGGACTGGTGCCCGCCGTCGTAGCCGATACCCCAGGTCACGCCGCTGGCGCCGCCTGGCCAGATGGGCCACTGCAGCCGGCTGCTGTAGTACGACGGACTGGTGACCTCCCAGCGCACGATATGGGCGACCGCCGCCGGCGAGACGAGCGGCGGCTCGTCTGCGACCGGCGCCGGCACCACGGCTTGCACAGCTTCGCGCATCGCCGACACGGCCGATGCTGCATGCACAGCCGTCGTGGACTGCACTTCCTCGACAGCCGCGTCCACGCGCGCGGTCATCGGCGCCGGCGTCGTCACGACGAGCGGCAACGCTGCCGGCGCCGGTGCGGCAGCACAGGCGGCAAGCAGCGAAATCAGGAGCCAGGCCGGGGTGCGCATGGTGATCACCGGGCCGGCCAGAAGAACGCAAGCGACAGGAGCAGCGCGCCGAAGGTCTCGAGCCGATCCTTCACGAGCAGCCAGCGGGCAGCACGGTCGCCAGCGAGCACCTTCGCCTGCAGGTCCACCTCGGCCGCACGCGGGATGTCGTGCATGTAGACGGCCTTGATCGCCCAGGAGAACGCCAGCCACGCGGCGGCGTAGGCACACAGCGCCGGCAGTTCGGCGAGCCAGGCCAACGCATCCGGACCGACGCGGACGACCGCGCCGAGAACGATGTAGCCCAGGACGGCCAGCACGACCAGGCCGGGCAGCCAGAGCGTGAATTCCTGCGACTGGTAGAAGAATGCGCGCACGCGCGCGAAGAACGATTTGATGATGCCCATGATCACGGAACCTTCTGTGCGTTTTCGACCTGGTTGATGCGGCGCTCGAGCTCGGTGAGGCGCCAGATGACGCCGTTGTCCAGCTTCGCGTTGAGGACTTGTACGTCGGAGGTCACCTGTTGCAGCTTCTGGCTCTGCTCCTTCTGCGTGGCGAGGATCTCGCTCAGGAAGTAGCTGCCGACGCTGCCAGCGACGATGAACAGCCCCGGCAGGACCCACACGACGACCCGGAGGAAAATCCTGGCCATCTTGTCGTCGAGTGCGCCTTGGAGATTCATGCTGTTGTCGCTCATCGCCCCTGCTCGATTACGGGTGGAGGAACTCGCCGCCGCACGCGCCACCCGGGCATCTGCGTGCGGCGGCGGTCCTATCAGGTCCGCTTACCCTTCATCAGCACCTTCGGGCGGGTGCAGTAGTTCAGGGCGTTCATCTGCACCTCGAGGTGGCGGCCCTTGCCGTTGGCCGACGGATACTGCTTGGCGTAGCGCGGCAGCCCCGGGGTGTTGACGGTTTCCTCGTAGTCCGCCGGCGCGTATACGGTGCGCCACAGGCCCGGCACACCGATCGGGAAGATGTGGCAGGCATTGGTGTCGACGAAAGCGGTAGCACCCACGCGGCCGCGGTAGTTCTCCCAGACGATGCCGCCGAATTCGAAGACGCCGTACACGGTGCCGTTCGGGGTCACATAACCCGTACGCAGCACCGCCGCCATGTCGGTGTTCTTGTACGACTCGCGCACCTCGGGATGCTTCAGCAGCGCATCGAAGAAGGCATCGCCGCACTCGGCGAAAATCGTCCCGGTTGCAACGCCACCGAGGTTGTTGGCGATCGTGCGGACGATCTCCGCGCAGGTCTCGCGAAGCTCGCCATCAACCGGCGAAGCCGCATCCAGATTGAAGTCGATCTCGGGTTCCTGGGTGACGCCGAACTCGGTGAACAGGTTGTACAGGGTGGTGCCATCGGCGTTGACGATGATGCCCTTCAGGGCGCCGACGCGCTGGTATTCCAGGGTCGGGTCCAGGCGCCAGTTGACCAGGTTGCGCAGGCGGCTGTTGACGCGGTCCATCAGCACTTCCAGGACGCCGGTCTGGCCGAAGGCGCGGACGTTCTGCACGCTGTCGGCCATGATGAAGTCGTCCACCTGGTAGTGCGGCACGACCAGGCTGCGGGCATTGCGCTTTTCGCCGGCACCCGTCTGGCCCGGGCCACCGCGCGGGGTCGGGTCCACCAGCTTCAGCTCGCCGGCGACTTCCTCGAGCATGATCGAGGTGGTGGTGACGGGTTCTTCTTCCCAGCCCGCGACCTGGCCGGCACGGCCGGGGACGAAGGGGATGTTGTTGATGGCGTCGGTCAGCGACACCGCATTGAAGGCGTCGCCGTTGAAGACGTCGAGAGTGATATCAGCCATGGTGTGGGATTCCTTGGTTCAGCGCAGGACGATGCCGAGCGCAGCCAGCTGCGCGATCGCGGCGTTCTTGTCGTTGGTGGAGATACCAGCCGGCCACACCAGCTGGTCGGCCTTGACCTCGGCATCGCGCTCGACTGCGACGACGGCAACGTCGGTGGTGGCATGGGTGGTGGCCAGGAGAATGCCGGCCGCATCCTCGGCGCCAGTGTCGGCCGCCGGGTCCAGCGCAGTGAGCTTGCCGCTGGCGGTGAGACGGCCCAGTACGGCGCCGGCCTGCAGGTCGTTGCCCGCCGCGAGGATCTCGTTCTCGCGCGAGTAGGTACCGTTCGCTTCCGACAGGAGGAAGTCGCCGGCGCGGTTGTTTTCGGTGAGGGTGGTCATCGGCGTGGGTCCTTACTTGGCGGGGGTGCCGGCCATGGCCTGGCGGCGCTTGGCGAAGATGCTCTGGGCCGAAATGGACGGCTTGTCCGCGCCATCGCTCTCGCCGGGCTTGGCATGGGCGGCCGGGGGCGGCGCATCCTTGCGGATGGCCTCGAGCGTGACGCCGCGGTCGGCGGCAGCGCGCATCAGTGCGAGTGCGAAGTTGGCCGCGCTGTCGCCACCTTCGATGGCCGCCTTGAGCTCGGCATCGAAGCCCGGACGGGCGAGTGCCTGGATCTCGGCGATGCGCGCGCGCTCGGCCTTGACCGCTTCTTCGGTGGATGCCTTGCGGCCGGCCTCTTCGCCCTCGTGGCGCGCTGCGGCGACGGCGGTTTCGTTGGAGGCGATGACGATCTGGTCGCCGGTATGGCCGGCTGCCAGTGCCTTGCGCAGGTCGTCGGTGGTCGAAACCGTGACCTGCCCCTTGTTGCTGTCGGACATGGTGGTGGTCCTCTTGGGGATACTTGCGGAGCCGGCAAGCTCGGCGATCACGGATTCGAGCGATCCGATGCGGTCTGCCATGCCGGCGTTCACCGCGGCCGCGCCAACCAGCACGCCACCACGGCCGAAGTCGGCCAGAACTTTCTCGACGCTGATGCCGCGGTACTGGGCAACAGCGGAAACGAACACGTCGGCCATGGCGTCGACCATGGCCTGCACCTTTGCGCGCCCCTCGTCGGAGGCGGGGTCCAGGCGCTTGTCGGGGGACTGGCTGCTGACGATCTCGACCCGGCGCACATCCGACTTCGCATCGCGGGCGCTGGTGTCCAGGTAGGACATGACCACGCCGAGCGAGCCGAGCAGCGCGGTGTCGTCGACGACGATCTCCTCGGCGGCGCTGCCCAGCCACAGCGCACCGGATGCCATGCTTCCGCCGGCATACGCCCGGATCGGCTTGATGCCGCGCGAGGCATGGATCAGCTTGGACAACTCATTGATGCCAGCGGCTTCGCCTCCAGGTGAGTTGATGTCCAGCACGATGCCGCGCACATAGCGATTGTCCAGGGCGGCCTGGATGTCGTTGGCCAGCACCTGCGTGCTGGTGGCACCGGAGATTTCGGTGAACAGGTTGGCGTAGCGGAAGATCGGACCGGTGACCGGCACCACCGCGACACCGTCGCGCATGCTGACCTTGCGGGCATTGTCAAGCGGACGGCCCATGCGCGTCTGCAGCGCCTCGGGATCGCCCATGCGCCGGGCCACGGCCAGGATGGTTTCCAGCGATTCCTGCTGGATGACCCAGGGCATGCCGCTGGCGATGTTGAAAGCATCGATCACGCGTTGCCTCCTTCGTTGTCCGGCGATGCCCCGCCCGGGCTCTCCTGGGCGGGGGACGGCTTCGCGGGCGACGGGTTGTTCGGGGAGATGTAGATGCCGTCGGCCTGGCGCTGGCGGATCTCGCGCAGGCGCTGGCCATAGACGGTGCTCCAGTCCTCGCCGGACGAAGCGGCCGTCTCCATGGCTTCATTGCTGGTGCCGTTCTCGATGCGGATCTTGGCGGCGCGCGCCTCCTTCTCCTCGTCCATCGAGCCCTTGGCAGGGCCGATCCACAGCGACCGCGACCAGGCGTGACGCCGCGCCGGATCACCGTAGCCCGGCAAGTGGATGCGGCCGCTGGCGACTTCCTCGTCCAGCCACAGGCCGTAGACCGGCTGGCAGAACTGGGTGGTCAGCATCCAGCGGCGGCAGAGGAACATGCGCCAGGCTTCGAGCATGGCTGCGCGCGCAGCGGAGTAGCTGGTGTTGAACTGCAGCAGCAGTACGTCGAGGGGCAGCTCCAGCGCCGCGCCGATCTGCTTGAGGATGGCAACGAAGAAGGGGTCGAAGTTCGCGTTCGGGCGCGAGGGATTGACCTCCTTCGCCTTCTCGCCGGGCGCGAGGTCGACGATGGCGCCATTGCCCAGGGCGATGGCGCCGCCGCCTTCAGGATCGGCACCAGCGAACACCGGGATCGGATTGCCGTGCTCGTCGGTCTCCGTTTCGGCATCGCGCTCGATGAACACCGTCAACATGGCCGACAGCACCGCGGCCATCAGCTCGGCGCCGCTGAATCGCTCCAGTTGCTTCAGCGGTTCCAGCACCGGAGCCAGGAAGGGAACGCCACGGACCTGGCCCGGACGCTCCTTGTCGTTCCACACCTGGATGACGCGGCGGCGGCCGGTCTGCTCGCCGAACGCCGGGTAGTAGCGCCAGCTGGGCATGCGTGCGTCGATGCGGTCGCCGGGATGGGTGCTGCGTACCCAGCACCCCACTGCCATGCCATCCTGGAACTGGATGCCATCGATGCAGCTGGGCGTGTCGGCCGCATCGTTGGGATTGGAGATGCGATCAGCCTCGACCAGCTGCAGCTTGAGCTCCGAGACACCGCCCGGACGGCGATGCATGGGCGTGATCGCGAACACGTCGCCGCTGGACATGGCCGACAGCAACGCCAGGCCCTGCAGGCCATAGATGTCGAACGTGCCCTCGTAGTCGCACTCGAGCGGATTTTCCGCGTAGCGCTCCCAGCCCATGCGCAGCTGCGCGTTGTACACCGCTGCCTCGGCCGCGGTGATGCCGAGCGCCTCATGGTCGACGGCCGGCCGGCATACCAGCCCGGTGCCGACGATGCTGGTACGGCAGCGCATCAGCGCCGCGCGGGCCGGCATGTGGTTGCGGCTGGCATCGCGCGATCGCGCACGCAGGGTGCGCTGCTCGGATGCGGGCAGATCGCTGGTGGCGCTGCCGACCGGTGCGATCCAGTTCTGCAGGCTGCGCAAGGTGCGCGAGGCACCGCGCCAGCGGGTGCCCTGGATTTCGGTGGCGCTGGCGCGCAGCCCTGCTTGGGCCGCATCGGCTTGCCGCTGCATGCGGTCGAACGGCACTACCGCCGCGAGGCGGCTGGCGGCCAGGGATGCCGACGAGGGGGCGCGGGAGCCGGCCATCAGTCCGGCACCGCGTAGGTGATGCGGTTGCGACCGCGCGGCACACCGCTGATTGCCCGGCGCAACTGGGCGATGTACGCATCCAGCTGCTTCATGCCTTCGACGGAATACTCGATGCGGCGATCGCCGAACGCCGCCGCGGTGCGCGTCTTGCCGGTGCGCCATGCATGGCGCGCGGCGATCGCTTCATCGAGTTGTTGCTGGAGGTCGGCCATCGGTCCTGTTTCGTAGGCCGGGGCACGAAAAAGCCCCGCGATGGCGGGGCTTGCGTAGCGGCTTACCCTGCCGCTGACCTATTGTTGGCAGATCGCGTCCGGACGCAACACCTTTTCCAGAAATTTCTATCAGCCAACTGCCACATCATGCCGGCAGTGCGGGCATGGCGTGTATGCAAACTCGATTGCAGGGTTTCCATCGGAGGGCCGCAGCCGGCGTGGCGGCATTTCCTTCCAGCCGGACTTGCTACCGTTGGGCCATACCAAGCGCCAGGCGATGGCGGTGTGCGGCGGTAACGGCCGCGCGCGCGACAGGCTATTGGATGCGGGCATCGGCGCCTCCCGAAACCCTGACCGTATAGATCACGCCAGGCCGCCCTCGACCGACGCTGGGAAGCTGGTCTCGCTCCAGGTGTCCGGCGAGGAACAGCTGCCCCAGGACGGCGGATGCATACGCCCGGGAGACCCCGATCGCAGTGGACAACTCCTGTGGCGTGGCCGGACCCTTCCGGAGTTCCCGAAGAAACTCCAGCCGGCGCCCTTGTACTACCCCCAGTACCGGACTATTCATTGGCAGCATCCCTCATCATCAGTTCGCCTAACAGCACGCCCTCGATGAAGGCGCGTGCCGACTGCAGATAGGCGTAATACGAAGTGCGGCTGATCCGCAGCCCAAGACGGCTCAGGCGATGGAGCCGTTCCGCCTCCGGGCAATCCCCCATCACGAACTCGACGCGGAGCACCCGGGCCTCCTTCCATCGCCCCTGCTTCTTCATCCGCCGGACGATCTGTTCGATCCTGTCCGCGTCGTCGTCGCCGCTGCTGATGGTGGCCCCCTCCGGTAGATCCTCGGGGAAGGCGCACGCCCAGCGGCGCAGCTGCGGCTTTACATCACTGAGGGTTTCGGCAGCTGGCTCGACCATTACCTCACCCCCACGTTGCGCATGCCGCGCACAAAGCGCCGCGGCGTGGCTGGGCCAGCCGACGCAACTGGACCTCGTAGCAGGTCGCGCGCGTGCGCTACCAGCGTGTCCGGCAGTGACTGTGCCATGCGGGACTCCGGCGCCGCTGCCAGTTGCTCGACCATGGCCGACAAGACCGATGCCTCATCTGCCGTACCGCCGCGGGCATCGCGCCAGAGCATCATTTCGTCGGCGGTGATGGTGTCATCCGGGGCGCGGTCAAGCTTGCACAGGATGGCGTCCAGCGCCGCGCGCACGGGCAGATGGAACGATGGGGCCGAGGGCGATGTTTCACGGGAATCCTCGACCGGTCGAATCTCGACCTGGTTGGTCTGGCGTGTTCCACGGGAAACGACGGTGAACTGGTCCCGCGCCAGTTCAATGATCCGCTGCTCGCGGGCATCCCAGTCCGCCGCACCGGCGCGATGCAGGCGCAGGTCCTGGTGGTGGGCGGCAGCGTAGGCGTAGACGAAGGTGTCCAGTGGTTCGTTGCGGATGCCGCCACGGATCTTCTCGTAGCGCCCGGTCTTGGGGTTGTACTTCTCGCTGACCAGACCGTCGATGTAGAAGTCGTCCAGGTCCTCGCTCAGGTGCACCAGCCGGGCCTCCGGCAGGCGGTCGGCATCGCCGCCGAGACGCGGAAAAAGCCACTGTTTGATCAGGATGGTGCCCACCTGGTAGATGTGCACGCCCTTCTTGTCGAGCTTCCCCTTGTAGTTGACGTCCTCCAGCTTCGGGCGGCCGAGAACCGGGGCGTTGTTGGGCTTGGCGCCGAAGATGCACATGGCGCGGCGAATGCGGCGTTGACGGCAGTAGTGCTTGACGGCCTCGGTGCGGTGGCCACCTGCATCGATCGCTGTTGCTTCGATATGAAGGAGGCCGCCGCGCTGGTGCGCGATGGGGCGATTGAGCAGGTCCGTGAGCTTGGCCCACACCTCATCGTCAGCCGGGTCGCCGGACAGCTCCACGTAGTCCAATACCCAGCAGGTCATGCCGCGCCCCCAGCCGAGGATCTGCACGGCCAGACGATCGTCCTGTGTGTCCACGCCAGCAGTGAGCGCGAGCACACCGACGGGCGCGATGCGCAGCCGGTAGGTTTCCAGGCGGTCCTTGATGAGGTTCGGCTTTGCCTTCGCGGTGGACTTGTCTTCCCAAGGCTCGGCCAGACGATCGTTGATGAAGGTCTTGAGCTTTGCTGGATCGCCCTGAGCCTTCAGCCACATATCGACCAGGTCGATCCAGCGCGGCCCCAGGCCCATCGGGTAGTACAGCGCGTTGGCGTGGTAGCCGCGCACCTTCGCACCCGGGTTCTCGGCCACCCAGCGGCCGGCAGCGATCAGGCGCGTTTTCTGGTGCTCTTCAATGACGACACCGCATTCGCGGCAGGCATACCAGCAGCGCTTGCCATCCGGAGTCCAGTGCAGGCCGGCCCACTCGAAGGGCTGCTCGTGGCCACAGTCCGGGCACGGCCAATGCCAGCGGCGCTGGTCGGATTCGGCATAGAGCGCGGAGACGCGGCACAGGCCGGCGATTTCGGGCGTGCCGACCTTGAGGCGCTTGTAGGTGCTGGGGAACGCGGAGCTGCGGCCGTTGAGCATCTCGTCCGGGTCATCGCCGGACTTGAGCTGGGTGGCGAAGCTGGAGAATTCGTCGACCAGGATCAGGCCGGCGGACGTACCCTTCAGGCGCACAGGGTTGCCGGCGTGCTCGATGTAGAGCTGGCCGCCCTGGAAATCCTTGAACGAACGCCGGTTGGACGACTCGCGGCTGTTGGTGCTGGTAAGCACCTTCTGCACAGCCGGCGTTTCGTCGACCAAGGGGTTGAGCTTCTGGTCGATCCACTTGTTGGCCGAGACCTCGCCCGGTAGCACGACCATGATCGGCTGCGGGTTCTCGCACATGGTGTAGCCAAGGATGTTGGCTTCCATCTCCGACTTGCCGAACTGGATCGGCAGCATGCCCACAACGTCGTGCACCGGGCTGCGCGCACTGAAGCAATCCATGATCTCGACCAGCAGCGGATTGCGTTCGTTGTTCCAGTCCCCGGGAATCGCGCTGCCCTTGCGCGACAGCTTTCGGTTCCGGGTGGCCCATTCGCTGACCAGGCTCGGGCGCCGCGGTGCGATGGCACGGCTGATCGAGCGCCTCACCTCATGGCGCGCATTTCCATACTGCGCGAGCTGCGGCGCTGTACTCATGCTTCAGCACGCCCCACGCTGGACAGCTTCCGCGACAACGTCTCCAGCGCCTTCTCGATCGCATCGCGCAGCATCACCCGGACTTCGTCCTCGTCGTCCAGGGCGGCCAGCGCCGGCGCCAGCGTAGGGGGCAGCAGCTCCAGGCTGCTGCGCAGTTGCACGATGCTGTCGGCGATGGTCGACAGCACCTCGTCCTTCACCAGCAACTGGCCCATCTCGATGGCTTCCTCGCGCAAGGTCTTGCGCGCGAGCGCTTCTTCCTTGTCAGCCAACGCCTTGGCCCGGCGCAGCTGGTGGGGACTGTTGAGCGCCAGGTCGGCGTCCTCGGCCAGCTCATCGATGGACAAGCTACCGGCACCGGGCTCGCTGGTGGCTTCCGTCGAGGCCGGCATGGCGGCAGCCAGCGGAACATCGCGCCCGGCGGCATGTCGTTCGCGCACCCCGGCCCGCGATGGGTCGCGCGTCGCGGCGATGCGCTCGATGGATTCGTTGACGAGCACGCGGCGGCCATCGGCCGTGAGCACCAGACGGCCTTCCTTCTTGAGTTGGGTGATGTAGCTGGGCCGCCAGCCCATGCGGGTAGCGAATTCACGAAAGCCCATCTCCAGCGCAGGGGCCATGCCCTCAGCCATGAGTCAGATCCTCCTTCAAACTTTTTTTCAATCGAGAAGGGTTGATCCCCCTGCGCGCGAGCGTGGGCGCACTGCGGCATCGCTGGGCGTCTGCGGGGATGCCTGCGGGATGCGCAATCACGCAAACCCGCACTGGGCCTACGTCTCTGCGGCATTGCGCCGTCTGCGGGCATCCGCCCCGTGCGGGCGCGCCTGCGCACGCGCCTGCCCGCAACTTCCGGGCGCTACCCCCGTACACGCGGGCGCGCATTGACCCGGCAATGCCGCAGAGAGCCAGCATTGGCGGTATTTCTGCCCGCAAGGTTGGCCGCAAACTTGCCGGCAAATGCCGCAAGGCAGATGTGCGCGTCATGACTGATCTCCGGGCCACGACGAGGACTTCTCCTGCCAAGCATCCGCGTCGGTCCGGTTGCCGGAGAGGTAGTCGGTCTTGCGATTGCGCATCGCCAGGATCTGCTCGCCCAGCCAATCCGCCTCGACAGTCCCTTCCGGGGCACTGAAGCCGAACAGCAGGGTGGACAGCGGGTTGGTGATGTTGACCAGCTGCCGATGCCCCTTCCGGCTGGTACGAATGCCGCGGCGCTTCTCGATGGTGCTGACGAAGCGCTTGAGCGAGGCGGGCTTGATGCCCGCGCCGTCGCACCAGCGCCGGTACACCTGATACCACTCCTCCGTGAGGCCCGGCATGGGCTTGAGCGGGGGGATTTCCCAGTTCGACAGGGCATCGATGAAATCGACGGGGCTGTCCTGTGCGAGCGCGATCAGGTCGCGCTTGGCCTCCGTGTCAGGCGGGAGCGTTCCTGGGTTGAAATCGCCCAGGTCGACGTTGAGGAGGTAGTCGTGGAACGCCGCCAGGCCACCGTTGGCCATCTCGTCCATGATGGCCTTGTAGTAGGCGGGGTCCTTTTTCGGCGGCGTCCAGATGATGCAATGCCGGCGGTCGTCCTCTTCGAGCACGACAGGCATCTGCTCATTGGAGAGGAACACCAGGTTGACGTGATTGACCTCGTCGTACGCGGCGATGTGCTTCGGGTTGATCCGGATCTTCGTTCCGGTCACCAGGACCTTCAGCAGGTTCTTCTGCTCGAAGCGATGCGCCTGCGCGACGACCTCGTCCGCGATCAGGAACAGCTTGCGGCTGGCCCAATCGTTGTGTTTGTCGACGAGCGCGTTCTGATCGAGGATGCTGCCGTATTGCCCGTAGAGGGCCATGACCGCTTCGAAGAACAGGTTTTTGCCGGCACCCTGGCCGCCGTGCACGACGACGGTGGATTTCATTTTCGCGCCGGGATGCTGGATCGGGTAAGCACACCAGCGCAGCACCCACTGGAACAGTTCCCGGCTGTTGCGTTCGCCGCTGCACAAGTACTGCAGCAGCTCGATGATGCGATCGCACTTGCCTGGCACCGGCTTTGTCGGCCAGCCCCCCCACAGGTTGCAGGTCACTGCCGGGTCCTCGCCGGCGGGATCGAAGCCCACCTCGGTGGGTCGCACGATGTCGCGATCGGCATGTTCCATCCATGCCTTGTGCAGCTCGGGACGGACGCAGGCGTTCTTCATATCGGCCAGCGGCAGCAGAGTGTGCTCGCAGTGATCGAACACCGCACCGCCGCCGCCGTAGATCAGCGAGTAGCGCTCGAGCAGCTCTCCGAGGTCTTGAATGGGGCGAAGCTTCCCGCCCCGTTCCCCGGGCTTGGAGGAAGAAACCGCGCGCAGGGCCGGTGGCGCCCATTTCAGTTCCGAGAGACGCGCCTGCACCTGGCCACCGACGGCGGCCAGACCCTCGAGCGCATGCAGGTCGTTGAAGTCGGAATCCTTGCCGCGGCCGGCGAGGTACTGGGCGATGCGCTCGTCCTGGTTGGTGAACCTGACGGGGAGCCACTCCCCGCCGACCGCCATCGCCGCGGTACTCGCCGCTTCGATGCCCGTGTTCTTGTAGCGATGCGGCTTGCCGCACTTCGGGCAGTCGGTCGGGTGCAACGGCAGCGCAATGCGTTCACGGCATTCGCGATCGGCGCATTTACCCAGGATGTCGTCGTCGGCGCAGATCAGCACCTTCGCCAGCTTGTAGCGTTTGCGTAGGGCTTCAGCGACAGGTTGCAGGTTGCCCGCATCGAATGCACAGGCGACCGGGTAGCCGGTTGCCGCATGCAGTGACGCAGCGGTGGCATAGCCTTCCGCGACCAGGACGATCCAGTGCGGCGAATGGCCGAGCAGGTGGAAGTGGCCCTTCTTGACCAGGCCTGCAGGCCAGAATTCCTTCGTCGGTCGACGGCCTTCCTCGGCCTGCTTGGCCGACCGCAGGAACTGCAGGCCGTGGATCTTGCCGGCGATGTCGGTCAGCGGCACGACGGCGGTGTGGTTGCGCGTGAACTTCAGGCCGTAGCCCAGCACGCCCTTGCGCTGCAGGTAGGGAGACTCGCCCTCGAGCAGCAGCCGTGCCCACGCCTTCGTGGCGGTGGCCGCGGCAGTCTCCGCCTCCTGCTTGCGCTGCAGCTCCGCCGCCTTCGCCGCATCGGCCCACACGCGCTTCATCGCCTGGGCCTGCTCTGGCGTGATGCGGCCGGTGTCGTCGTCCGGCAGCGCCACCTTCTGCGCGCCGTTGTCGTCGCCGCGCCAGACGCCGAAGGACCCGACGATCAGCAGCCGATCGACGCTGGGCGCCCAGTGTTTCAGCAGGTACCAGCCGCGCTTCTCCTTGCCGCCGCCGTCGACGCGTACGCGCACCGGCCGCTGCTTGTCGATCTCAAGGCGGTTGCCAGGTATCAGCAGGCCGGCGGCGGCGAGCTGGGCCAGGACGTCGTCGTAGTTGCTGCCGATCATGGCGTCGCAGGCCTCCGCGCGAAATGCGGTAGGCGGGCTGTCCAGCGGATGGCCGGCACAGCACCCTCCTGCAATTTCAGTAACTTACGACCCGACTGACTACCCCAATTTTGCGGCTCCGCTACCCGCATAGGGCGGATATGGGGGGAGGACCCACTCTGGCATGCAAACGAGAACTTCTCGCATCCGCCAAAGGGCGCCGCGGAGGCTGCGATTGCATGGCCCTCTTTCGCAGATCCCGGGGTGCGGGGTTGGGAAGCTGGCGCAGCCATCACATTCCACCCCGCAACCAGGTGTTTCGGGTCTTCCATTCCGCACGCATGTCGGCGCGCAGCAGTTCGGCCGCCGCTTGCCCGCGGATGCCTGCAACGGTCTTCATCAACTGGTTCACTTTGTCGGGGGTGTTGCAGCCGCGGCGGATGTGGTGCCGTGCCTCGCAGATGCGCCGCTTCTGCTCGACGGCACTGCCGACGACCGAGGCGACATAGGCCCGGCATCCCATGCCGGTGGTGCAGTTGGAATGCGGGCATGCCTGGGGAAGGGTTGCGATCACGTCATCGCGCTTGTCGGCGGGCACGTTGGCCAGCCGCTGCATGGCGAACAGCAACCAGTGGCTGACAGTCAATGCCTGTCCTCCAGGTGCAGTTCGCCTTGCCGATCGTTCTCCGCTTCGGCTTCGAGCCGGAGCCTTTCGCGCTCGGCCAATGCTTCATCGCCCAGCAACCCTGGCACGTTGCCGTAGAGCAGTTGCATGGCTTCGGCGATCGCCCGGCGACCAACTTCCCCGACTGCCCTGCGGCAGTGGAAGCGTGGTGCCCGGGGCGCGCGGTAGGTGGCCACGTCAAGCACCAGGAGCTCCAGCGCTGACTCCCTTTTCCAGCTCACGCCGCACGCCGAGGACGGCCGCGATCACGTCGTCGCCAGCCACATTGATGCGATGCTTGAACGGCAGGTCCTCCGGGCCGAAGCTGCCGTTCTCGATGGCCGGCCCCAGGGCAATCAACAGGTCACCGTAGCGCCCCATCAACTCGGCCACGCTGGCCACCTGTATGCCGCCATCGACGGGGATGGGCACGGCCAGCATGCCGCGGCGCCGCGCCAGATCCCGCTCGCATTCCGTGCGATACGGCTCCGGAAGACTGAGCACCCACACGTCTTCCAGATCCGCCGGCAGCTTCTTGACCACACCGTCGAGGAAGCGGCCGATGATCTGGCCGTTGTGCTTCTTATCGCCGTCGGCGCCTGCGCCTTTCGTCAGGCGAAACGGAACATCCCGGTCGTCCTCGGCCACCATCTGCAGGTAGCGGTCTGCAACCACCATGCCGAACGTGCGCCGATTGGTTCCGGTCTCCCGCAGCATGCGCTCGGTGTAGCGGTAGATCACCGCCTGGCGCGGCATCAGATATTGAGGCCCGGGCTTCATGCGCGCCGCCCCGGGTTGGCCCGAGAATCCAGGCCATGGACGACAACATCCTCTTGATCAAGCTCCAGCCCATGCACTGGTACAACGCGCACACCGGTCTCGGTGGCGTGGCGGCCATCCTGCTGCTTCCCTGCCAACCCCAGCGCGAACAGCAGCAGGCCGCCGACAGCAAGCAGCACCGCCAGCAACCAGCGAAGGATTCGGCCAATGGGTAGCGCAGTGCGCTGCGCCGTAGGCTGCCGTAGCCGATCCAGCGCCAGCTCGTCACTAGGCTTGCGCATGGCCCACCTCCGCACCCACAAAGGAGCTGGCCTGTCGGTAGGATGTGCGTGCGACCACATCACCACTACCGGAGACCAGCATGGAACAGATAGCTATTGGCCCTGGCGAGGAAAAACTCGGGAAGGCCTTCGAGCTGATCACTTCGCTGCAGCAGCTCCTGATGGCGCTGTCGCAGCGTATCGAGGTGGATGCCATCCTCATTTCGCTGCTCCTCGACCGGATAGAAGACCCGCAAGTCGCTTTACAGCACTGGCAATCCAAGATGGCCGGTTACTACCCGGAGCGGGCTGTTGGGCATCTTGGCAACGAGGACATGAAGCATTCCTCAGCGGAACTGAAGAACCGGATTGCGCTCTGGACGCAGGCGCTAGAAGCGCGCGCTCGAGCCGCCGATCAGAACGACTGACCGCATCGGCCAATTCGTCGGGTGACGATAGGTTCGGCACGCAGCCGAGGATCTTTCGATCAGAGCGTTGGTGGTGCATGTCAGCGCGCCTCCGCAGAACGGCAGTCACTGGTGGATCACCTTCGTGCGTATGCACGCGCGGCCAGGGCCATACCCCTCCCCGATTGATGTGCTGCTCGATCAGGCGCTCGCGCTTTGCGTTACGGGCTTCCGTCTTTGCATCGAGCACGGCCCTCTCAGCGGCGCTTGGCGCGGTCAGCCAATCACGCACGGTGATGCGTGCGCGTTCGATCAGGTTGCGCATGATGGGCCTCCGTTGGGCCTTGGTGGATTCGCTGGGAACCAGGTCAGCCATTGAGGCGGACCTCCGCGAAATGCAGCGGGTGGCCCGCGCGGGTGCGCTCGGCCAGGAGCGATACCCACTCGTCGCTGGTGAGGCAGAGCTCGCTATCCGGCATCGGTTCGAGCAGCGGGGCATCGAGCAGAACGCCGACCTCGGCATTACCCATTTCGTCAGTCAAAGGAATCAGGCATCGCATGAGCGCCCCTCCTCAGTTAGCGAGACATCGCGCTTTGCAAGCTCTATCACTGCAATTGACGTCTCGAAGCTGGCTCCACGGACCTGCGTTCCACGTTTGATCCGGTGGATAGTTGGCTGGGAAGTACCCACTTCCTTGGCAATCCGGGACTCGGACCAGCCATGGGCGATGAGACTGAGGACGGCTTCACGAGGGGTCATGGGGCAGCATCCTATACGCAAACGAATAGGATATGCAATGCGCAATCGATCTATGCGCCTAGCCAGATGCCTTGGACAATTCGCCAATGAATAAATTGGCATTGAACTTGCGGGAGCTGATGCGGCACGAAGGGGGACTCAGTGAAAACCAACTGAGCCGCAACACTGGTGTGCCTCAACCGACGATCCATAGGATACTTAGCGGGCGAGTTGAAGATCCTCGTGACAGCACATTGCGCCCCTTGGCCGAGTACTTCGGCACAACGGTTGAGTCGCTTCGTACGGATATCAGCTCCATCACTACAATGCGAGATGGGGCTATTCGGGCCTACAGAGTGAAGGCCGCGGATGAGGGGGATGGCCTAGATCCTGAGCGGGAAGTGGCCGTTGCCGAGGTGGATGTGGTCGTTTCCGCGGGGCCAGGAGCTAGAGTCCCGGAGTTCGTGCAGACTCAATACCGCATGACCTATCAGCTCTCGTGGTTTCGTTCAATCGGCGCACGACCTGAAGATATCGTGGTCATGAAGGTCACTGGTGACAGCATGGAGCGCACGCTGTTCCATGGCGATCGAATAGCCGTAAACACTGCTGACAGTCGCAGCATCCTGGATGGCCGGGTATACGTTTTCACAACGGGCGGGGTGGAGCCCGATGTGAAGATCAAGCGGCTGTTCAAAACATCTGACGGAAAGCTCCGGGTCGTCAGCGACAACAATGACAAAGTGCTTTATCCCGATGAAATCTTGTCGGGAGAGGACGCTGCCAACGTCCACGTCATAGGCCGAGTGGTCGATCGCAGTGGCCGTGGAGGCTTATGAGCCTCCACGTAAAGCGGAATCATCGCGCCGCCCATTGGGCTGATGACACTCCAACCTGGGCATAGCTAAGTCGATGCCTCGCCCACCACTGGCGTGGCGTCCTTGCACAAGCTATCGATGACATTGAGAGTGGCCTGAGCAAGGGTCGGAGGATCGGCTGGATTCTCTATCAGGGCCGTGTCTTCCATGGTCGCAAACCGGCGAAAGCCTACATACGCACCGAAAGCGTTCTTAGCATTTACCTCTCCGCATAGGCGAACCTTCTCTTTGCCACGGGCAATGCTCAGATTGCGGAACTGTGCGCTCAGAGGGTCACTGAAATTCCGAGTGACAACTTCTTTTCCTGCGCGCACTTCAGGCTGTTCAGCTGCGATGCCTGAGGTTGAGACAGACAACAGCGCTATGACGATGAAAACAGGAATCCTGTTCATTCCTTCGCTCCTATTGGATCTATTTCAGTAGGCAAATGTCCGATGTGGATCGTGGCCCGGTCCAACTCGCAACAAGCGCCACAACCCCGCCATGGCTTCAGTGCTCAAGCACCACGACACCCCGCCCGACGGAAGCTCTGACGCCTGAACGGCAGATCATCGCGCTTTAGTCAATTCGTTTGGGTATTGCATTACCTATTCGTTTGAGTATTATTCGCCTGCCAGCCCACCAGCTGGCGGGCGAGCCGCCGGGGGCCCCCCCCCCCCGCCCCCCCCCCCCCGGCGCGGGCACCACCCGGAGCCCCCGTGTCCCCGA
>NZ_JASCOR010000079.1 GCF_029959445.1 Stenotrophomonas sp. PS02298
AGCCAAAGCCAAAGCCAAAGCCAAAGCCACACCCAAAGCCAAAGCCAAAGCCAAAGCCAAAGCCAAAGCCAAAGCCAAAGCACCCCTCCCCAACCCTCCCCTGCGCCTTTGGCGCAAGCGAGGGGGCTGATTGCTGCCGTCGTCAGGTGATGAAGAGGGTCCATTGGCCCCAGCCCCGGCTAGAATCCCCTGCATGAAAATCGCTTCGTGGAACGTCAATTCGCTCAATGTCCGCCTGCCGCACCTGGAACAGTGGCTGGCCGACTTTGCCCCCGACGTGGTCGGCATCCAGGAAACCAAGCTGGAGGACCACAAGTTCCCCGATACGCGGCTGCTGGAGCTGGGCTACCGCAATGTGTTCGTCGGGCAGAAGACCTATAACGGCGTGGCGCTGCTGTCGCGGCACCCGATCGAAGACGTGCAGATCGGCATTCCCGGCTTCGAGGACGAGCAGAAGCGGGTGATCGCCGGCACCGTCAACGGCGTGCGCATCATCAATCTGTACGTGGTCAACGGCCAGGACGTGGGCACCGACAAGTACGCCTACAAGTTGCGCTGGCTGGAGGCCGTACACGCCTGGGTCGCGGCCGAGTTGCAGAAGCATCCGCAACTGGTGGTGATGGGTGATTTCAATATCGCTCCGGATGACCGCGATGTGCCCGACACCAGCGTCTGGAATGAGGACCATATCCTCACCTCCACCGCCGAGCGCGCCGGTCTGCAGAAGCTGCTGGACCTGGGTCTGCATGACGCCTTCCGTCTGCACAACGACGAAGCTGGCATCTTCAGCTGGTGGGATTACCGCGCTGCGGGTTTCCGCCGCAATCTCGGCCTGCGCATCGACCTGACCCTGGTCTCTGATGCGCTCAAGCCGCGCGCTGTCGCCTCCGGCATCGACCGTGAGCCGCGCACCTGGGAACGCCCCAGTGATCACGCGCCGGCCTGGGTGCAATTGGCACAGGGCTGAAACAACAAGGCCCGGCTGTTGCCAGCCGGGCCTCGGTCGAATCGGCGCCAGAACGGTTAACGCACGCTTTTGCGTGTGAACAGATTGACGATGGCCAGCAGCACTACCGCGCCGACCAGTGACAACAGGAAGGAGCGCACGGTGATCGCACCATTGATGCTGCCGCCGCTGAAGAAGAAGCCGGCGATCATGGCGCCGACGATGCCCACCACGATGTTCAGGATGATGCCCTGCTGCGCATCGCGGCGCATGATGATGCTGGCCAGCCAACCCACGACGCCACCAATAATCAACCAGATGATGATGCCCATGCGCGAACCTCCCTGCCGTGAAGCACCCCGAAAGGTGCGGTGGCGACAGTCAACGCGCAGTGGCGTTAAGAACATGTTTGTCCGGGCAGGAGCCTGTTCAGCATGAGCCCCGCTGGTCGCCATTGGCAGTTTGGTCAGGTGGAGGTGTGGCTGTTGCCGCATACCCCTGGAACCCGTGGTGAGCCGCAGGCCCGCGAGGTGCTGGCCGGTGTTTTCGACACCACGCCCGAGGCCTTGCCGCTGACCCGCGATGAGCGCAGCCGGCCCTGGCTGATCGGCGAGCTGGCGCATTACGGCACCGGCTGGAGCCATAGCGGCGGTCATCTGCTGGTGGCGCTGGGCGAGGGCGCACGCCTGGGCGTGGACCTGGAGCGGCAGCGGCCACGCAAGCAGATGCGCGAGGTGATCCGTCGTTTCTTCCACCCGGGAGAGATTGCCTGGCTGGATGCGCTCGACGACAGCGGCTGCGAGCACTGGTTCTTCCGCGTGTGGTGCGCCAAGGAGGCGCTGCTGAAGGCGCACGGGCATGGCATTTCATTCGGGCTGGAGAAGCTGCGCTTCGCGCCGGATGCGGCGGGGGCCTTGCAGCTGGTGTGGTGCGACCCGGGCTTGGGCGACGCGACCCGCTGGCATCTATATGAGTGGCAGGCGACGGAGGATTTCCGCGCGGCGCTGGCGTGGTACCCGCTGTAGCTTCTGCCCCCTCCCTTTGGCCGCAGGCCAAAGGGAGGGCCGGGGAGGGGTAGCTGTTGCCGTTGCTCTTGCCCTGCGCGACAGATCAAAAGCCACATCCAAAGCACCCCTCCCCAACCCTCCCCTGCGCTACGCGCAAGGGAGGGGGCAAAGCTAAGCTTCGCCAAAGGGAGGGGGCCAAAAGCACCACTCCTGCGATAATCCCTGCCATGAACGACACCACTCTCCCGCGCGAAGTCGCCAGTGACCTCGACCACGGCTTGAAGGCCATGGGTCTGGACGCCGCCTTGGCCAAGCCCCTGCTGGCTTACCTGACCCTGCTGGTGCGCTGGAATCGCACCTACAATCTCACCGCCATCCGTGACCCGCGCGAAATGGTCACCCGCCATCTGCTCGACTCGCTGGCCATGGCCGAGCATGTCAGCAGCGGCAGCCTGGCCGATCTGGGCACCGGCCCCGGCTTGCCGGGTATCCCGCTGGCGATCACCCATCCACAGCTGCAGGTGACCCTGGTCGAGAGCAACGGCAAGAAGGCCCGCTTCATGCGCGAGGCCGTGCGCCAGCTTGGTCTGGGCAATGCCCGTGTCGCCGAATCCCGCGCCGAAGCGCTGGACGAGCCGGGTGCTTACGACAACCTCACTGCCCGTGCCATGGATACGCTGGCCGGCATCATCGAGGTTGGCGGTCATCTGCTGCGTCCGGGTGGCCAGTTGCTGGCGATGAAGGGGGTGTACCCGCACGAAGAGATCGCCCAGCTGCCCGCCGGCTGGCAGGTGCTGGAAGTGCGCCCGCTGCAGGTGCCGGGACTGGTTGGTGACCGCCATCTGGTGGTGGTAGAGCGCAAGGGCTAGATCTGTAGTGCCGAGCCATGCTCGGCAGGGGCTTTACCGGCCGAGGCCAAAAGCGCCCCCTCCCCAGCCCTCTCCTTGGCTGCGCCAAAGGGAGGGGGCAGGCGGTAGTGCCGAGCCATGCTCGGCAAGGGGCTTTATCGGCCAAGGCTAAAAACTGCCCTCACCCCAACCCCTCTCCCGCAAGCGGGAGAGGGGCTAAAGCAGTAGTTCCGGGCAATCCCCGCGGCTACGGCTCAAAGCGACCCCTCCCCAGCCCTCCCCTTGGCTACGCCAAAGGGAGGGGGCGAGGCAACGCCAAAGCGGAGCAGATCCGGGTGCTTTCCTGCCTTGAAGCCGCCCGTTACCCGGAAACCGATTTCCGCCTGCGCGCCGCTACCCCCATAATGACCAGTCCAACTTCGCCAACGAGGCTCTCCTGCATGGCTCGCATCATCGCCATCGCCAACCAGAAAGGCGGCGTCGGCAAGACCACGACGGCTGTCAATCTGGCTGCTTCCCTTGCCGCCGCGCCCAAGCGCGTGCTGCTGGTCGACCTGGACTCGCAGGGCAACGCGACCATGGGCAGTGGCGTGGACAAGCGTGAGGTGGCTGCGTCCACCTGTGACCTGCTGCTGGGCGAGGTCACCGCCGCCGAAGTGCGCGTCACCACGCCGGAAGGCTTCGACCTGCTGCCAGGCAACATCGACCTGACCGCCGCCGAGATCCAGCTGATGGACCAGGGCGAGCGTGAGCAGCGCCTCAAGCGCGCGCTGGCACCCATCCGCGATCAGTACGACTACATCCTGATCGACTGCCCGCCGGCGCTGTCGCTGCTGACGCTGAACGCGCTGGCCGCCGCCGACTCGGTGATCGTGCCGATGCAGTGCGAGTACTACGCGCTGGAAGGCCTGAGCGCGCTGGTCGAGACCATCGACGCGCTGAAGATCAACCTCAACCCGGCGCTGGAGATCGAAGGCGTGCTGCGCACCATGTTCGACGTGCGCAACAACCTGGCCAATGCGGTGTCGGCGCAGCTCACCGAGTACTTCGGCGACCGCGTGTTCCGCACCATCGTGCCGCGCAACGTGCGCCTTGCCGAGGCACCCAGCCACGGCCAGAGCATCGTCGGCTACGACCGCGCCTCGCGCGGCGGCGTGGCCTACCTGGGCCTGGCCGGCGAGATCATCCGTCGCAACAACGAACGCAAGCAGCCCTCCCGGGCCGTGGAGGCTGTCTGATGAGTGCAGCGAAAAAGCGCGGTCTTGGCCGTGGTCTTGATGCCCTGCTGGGCCCGAAGGGCGCCGTAACCCCGGTCACCGTCGCTGCCGTCGCCGAGCCGCAACCCGGCGAAGTGCTGCGCAAGCTGCCCATCGACCAGCTGCAACCCGGCAAGTACCAGCCGCGTCGCGACATGGACGAGGGCAAGCTGGCCGAACTGGCCGAGTCGATCAAGGCACAGGGCATCATCCAGCCGATCCTGGTGCGCCAGATCGAGGGCGGCAGCTACGAAATCATCGCCGGTGAACGCCGTTGGCGCGCTTCGCGCCTGGCCGGGCTGGACGAAGTGCCGGTGGTGGTGCGCGAGCTGGAAGACCGCACCGTCATCGCGATGGCGCTGATCGAGAACATCCAGCGCGAAGACCTCAACCCGCTGGAAGAAGCCGAAGCATTGGCGCGCCTGGTCAGCGAGTTCACGCTGACCCATGCCGAGGCCGCGCAGGCGGTTGGCCGCTCCCGCGCCTCGGTATCCAACCTGCTGCGCCTGATCGATCTGCCGATCGGCGTGCGCGTGCTGCTGGAAACCCGCCGCCTGGAAATGGGCCATGCCCGTGCGCTGCTGACGCTGGCGCCGGAACTGGCCACCAAGCTGGCCGAAGAAGCCGCCGAGCAGGGCTGGTCGGTGCGTGAAGTCGAGCACCGCGCACAGCAGTTCGCCGCCGGCAAGGTGCCGGGTGCACGCAAGGCCAAGCCGTCGCCGAGCGCGCCGCAGGCCGATATCGCATCGCTGGAAACCGAGCTGTCCGAATCGCTGGGTGCGAAAGTGGCGATCAGCCACGGCCGCGGCGGCAAGGGCAAGCTGGTCATCCATTACACCGATCTGGACACGCTGGATGGCGTGCTGGAGCGGCTGCGCGTCCGCCAGAACGGCTGACGTACTTCATTCCCCACGAGGTGCATGCAAGGCAATGAACCCCACCAAGGTCGACCGCAATCATCTATTGCGTCTGACCGACCTGCCGAATGTCGGGCCGGCCTGTGAAAAGGATCTCCGTCTGATCGGAATCCGGGTTCCCGCGCACCTGCGCGGGCGTGATCCCTACGATATGTATGCGCAGCTATGCCTGAAGACCGGCGTGGTGCACGATCCCTGCGTGATCGATGTCTTCCTGTCGGTGGTGCGCTTCATGGGCGGCGATGCGCCGCAGCCGTGGTGGGCATACAGCAAGGAACGCAAGGCAACCCTGGCCAAGGACGCGCCGCTCACCCTGTGGTGAGGCATGGCGGTGTTGGTGGTAATGAAGCGGAGCAGTGCATGACCCTACTCGTCACCGGTGCCGCCGGCTTCATCGGCGCTTATACCTGCCAGGCACTTGCCGCCCAAGGCGAGCGCGTGGTCGGGCTGGACAACTACAACGATTACTACGACCCGCAGCTCAAGCGCGATCGCGTCGCCGCCCTGTGCCCGCAGCTGGATATGCGCGCGCTGGACATCACCGACCGCGACGGCCTGGCCGCGCTGTTCGATGAAATCCAGCCGACGCAGGTGATCCACCTGGCCGCGCAGGCCGGCGTGCGTTATTCGCTGGAGAATCCGCACGCCTACGTCGAAAGCAACCTGGTCGGCTTCGTCAACCTGCTGGAGCTGTGCCGGCACCGCGGTGTCCAGCACCTGGTCTATGCGTCCAGCAGCTCGGTGTATGGCAACTCGGCCACGCCACCGTTCTCCGAAGACCAGCGCGTGGACCAGCCGCGCTCGCTGTACGCGGCCACCAAGGCCGCCAACGAGTTGATGGCCTATACCTACGCGCAGCTGTACGGCCTGAAGGCCACCGGCCTGCGCTTTTTCACCGTATATGGCCCCTGGGGCCGGCCGGACATGGCGCCGCTGCTGTTCTCGCGCGCGGTGCTGGCCGGGCGCAGCATCGATGTGTTCAACAACGGCCAGATGCGGCGTGACTTCACACATGTTTCTGACATCGTCGCCGGTATCCTCGGGGCGCTGTCGCATCCCTCCGCCCAGGCCACACCCCACCAGGTGTTCAACCTGGGCAACCACACCCCGGTGGAGCTGGAACATTTCATCGACGTGATCGCCTCGGCCGCGGGGCACCCGGCGCACAAGGTCTACAAGCCGATGCAGCCGGGTGACATGGTGGAAACCATGGCCGATACCTCGCGCGCCCAGGCCGCCTTCGGCTACGCGCCGGACACGCCGATCGAACTGGGCCTGCCGCCGGTGGTGGAGTGGTGCCGTAGCTACTTCGGGTCAAGCGCCTGACTCACCTTCCGCTAAGTTGAGTTTTGGAAAATGCGTGACCTTTCCTCAAATGCACAACCTGCGGAACCAGCAATGAACCAGCCCAGCCTCTCAGTGGTTGTTCCCGTCTTCAACGAACGCGACAACGTCACCCCGCTGGTCAATGAAATCACCGCCGCGCTGCGTGGCCAGATCGATTTCGAGATCGTCTACGTCGACGACAACTCCAAGGACGACAGCCTGCAGGTGCTGCAGGCGCTGAAGGCCACCAACCCGGAGCTGCGGGTGATGCACCATGTCAGCCAGAGCGGGCAGAGCACGGCAGTGCGCACCGGCGTCAAGGCCGCGCGCGCACCGTGGATCGCCACCCTCGACGGTGACGGCCAGAACGATCCGGCCGATATCCCCAAGCTGCTGGCCGCGCGCGCCAAGGCCGAACCGCAGGTCAGGCTGTTCGCCGGCTGGCGCGTCAACCGCCAGGATTCGGGCAGCAAGCGCTGGGCCAGCAAGTGGGCCAATGCCATCCGCGCGCGCATGCTGCGCGATGACACCCCGGACACCGGCTGCGGCATCAAGCTGTTCGAGCGCGCCGCCTTCCTTGACCTGCCGTACTTCGACCATATGCACCGTTACCTGCCGGCGCTGATGCAGCGTGCCGGCTGGAAGACGGTGAGCGTGCCGGTCAATCACCGCCATCGCACCGCTGGCGTTTCCAAGTACAACAACCTCGGCCGCGCGCTGGTCGGCATCCGCGACCTGCGTGGCGTGGCCTGGCTGATCACCCGTTCCAAGCGCACCGCGGTGGAAGAGGTCTGAGCATGGATTTCATGAACCAACCGCTGGTGTGGCTGGAGTGGACCGGCGTGCACATGTCGCCGTGGAAGCTGATCGGGCTGACCGGTGCGTTGATGTTCGGCGGCCGCTGGCTGGTGCAGTTCGTCGCCTCGCGCCGCGCCGGCAAACCGGTGATCCCACGCCTGTTCTGGTACATGAGCGTGCTCGGCAGCCTGATGACGCTGAGCTACTTCCTGTTCTCGTCCAAACAGGATGCGGTGGGTGTGGTGCAGAACCTGTTCCCCGCGTTCACCGCGCTCTACAGCCTGCGCCTGGATATCAAGCACCGTGGCTGGCAGCGCGACAAAGCCGGTCACTGAGCGGTCGACTGTGCCCAAATCCGGCGGTTTGCCGCCCGAATCCGTCTAGGTCGGGCGGCAGCTTCAATGCGATGATCGGGGTGAATGAACCACCTGGGGAATACCGATCGTGAAATCGCCGTTGACCGTTGCGCTGCTGCTCACCCTTGGCCTGAGCGCCACCCCGGCCTTTGCCGCCGCACCGTCGGCCCCGGCCACGCTGGTCACCCAATCGCTGGATGACCAGTTCAAGGCCATCTACGAGAAGGAATGGGCCTGGCGCCAGACCGGTGGCGGTGAAGCCAGCGAAGACAGCGACGCCCCGGCCAACAGCACGCGCCTGCCCGACGTCAGCGCCGAAGCACAGCAGGCGCGCCTGAAGGTGTGGGACGGGGTGCTGAAGCAGCTCGAGGCCATCGACCCGAGCAAACTCTCTGCCGAGAACCAGATCAACTACGCGATCTATCTGTACCAGGTCGAAAGCTTGGCAGATGAAGTGCGCCTGGGCAGCTATGAGATGCCGTTCAATTCGGATTCCTCGTTCTGGTCCAACCTCAGCTTCATGGCCCGCCGCGAGATGAAGACCGCGGAGGACTACCGCAACTACATCGCGCGCTTGAATGATGTGCCGCGTTACTTCGACCAGCAGATGGTCAATATGCGCGCCGGCCTTGCCCGTGGTTTCAGCGTGCCGCGTGCGGTGCTGGAAGGGCGCGACGTGTCGATCTCGACCGTGGCCGAGCTGAAGGACCCGACCGAGTCGCCGTTGTACGAGCCGCTGAAGAAGCTGCCCAACAGCATCCCGGCGGCCGAGCAGGCCAAGCTGCAGGCCGATGCCAAGCAGGCCATCAGCGGCAGCGTGGTGCCGGCGTTCGGCAAGCTGCTGACCTTCTACCGGCAGGAATACGTGCCGCGTTCGCGCACCACCCTGGCGGCCGAGAAAATGCCGGGTGGCAAGGAGTTCTACCGCCAGCAGATCCGCGAATACACCACGCTGGACCTGAGCCCGCAGCAGATCCATGCGCAGGGCCTTGCCGAGGTGAATCGCATCCAGCAGGAAATGAACGCCATCATCGACAAGGTGGGCTTCAAGGGTAAGAGCGAGCAGACCCGCTTCGCTGACTTCCTCGAATTCCTGCGTACCGACCCGCAGTTCTACGCCAAGACGCCGGACGAACTGCTGTGGCGTGCGGCGTGGATCTCCAAGCGCGTGGACGGCGTGATCGGCAAGTACATGACCTTGCCGCGCGCGCGCTTCACCATCGTGCCGGTACCGCCGGATATCGCCCCGTTCTGGACCGCCGGCCGTGGCGGCATGGGCACCTACTGGCTCAATACCTACAACCTGCCGGCGCGCCCGCTGTACAACCTGCCGGCACTGACCCTGCACGAGTCCGACCCGGGCCACGCCCTGCAGGGCGCACTCGCCGCCGAGCAGACCGGCCAGCCCGAGTTCCGTCGCACCGCCTATATCTCGGCCTATGGCGAAGGCTGGGGCCTGTACACCGAGAAGCTCGGCGTCGACATGGGCATCTACCAGACCCCGTACGAAGACTTCGGCCGCCTGACCTATGAAATGTGGCGCGCCTGCCGCCTGGTGATCGACACCGGCGTGCACCACTACGGCTGGGACCGCGACCGCGCGATCGCCTACCTGCGTGACCACACCGCGCTGAGCGAGCACGAAGTCACCACCGAAGTGGATCGCTACATCTCCTGGCCGGCGCAGGCACTGAGCTACAAGCTGGGCGAGATCACCATCGTCAAGCTGCGCGCGCAGGCCGAGAAGGAACTGGGCGACAAGTTCGACATCAAGGGCTTCCACGACGCCGTGCTCAAGCAGGGCTCGGTACCGCTGCCGGTGCTGGAGCAGCAGATCCAGGCCTACATCGCCGAGCGCAAAGCAGCGAAGTGAGTGCTCTGCCCCCTCCCTTGCGCAACGCGCAGGGGAGGGTTGGGGAGGGGTGCTCTTCGCAGTGACCAAAAGCCACAAGCAAAGCCACCCCCTCCCAACCTCCCCCTTGGCTGCGCCAAAGGGGAGGGGTAACAGCCGGTAGCTGAACCACCCCGCAGCTCTTGCGATTGTGTAACCCCACAAGCACCCGCTAACCTGCGCCGATGCTGCACGCCCTGCGCCACCGTCGCCTCCACCTGCTGCGCCTGCTGATGCTGGCGCTGGTCGGCATTGGCGTATTCGGCACCTCGCTGGCCGCAGCACTGACCGACATCCACATGCTGGCGCACACCGACATCGGTGCCGACGTGCATGAGCACGACGACGCCAAACTGGCGACCGCTCCGGATGCCGAAGACAGCGCCAACGCCCTGCTGCATGCCTTGGTGCACTGCGTGGACTGCCACGGCCACGGTGGCGTGTTGCCAACGGTCACTCCCGCCTGGATCGTGGCATCACCGCCTGCACAGCAGGCCGTCGCCATACTTGGCACGCAACGGGTCACGCACCCGACCGAGAGCCTGTTCCGCCCCCCGATAGCCGTCTGACGTCCTGGCCGCATGGCCGGTCCCCACGTCTGAACCTGCTATCTGGAGAAACCCATGTGGATGCGCCTGGCGGCTGTTGTCGCCTTTGCGCTGGTGCCGCGCGCGTATGCGCAGGCGCCGGTGCCTGTTGTGCCGTTGACGCTGGACGATGCCATCGTCCGCGTTGCCCTTGACCACCCCGAACTGCGCCTGATCGATGCGCAGCGCCCCGTGCTTGAAGCCCGCCGCGACGCGGCGTTGCTGCGCCCGCCGATGCAGTTGGGCGTGGAACTGGAGAACCTGCTCGGCAACGGCGATGCCCGTGGCGTGCAGGGCGCCGAAGCCACGGTCAGTCTGTCCGGTGTGCTGGAGCGCGGCGACAAGCTCGATGCGCGCCGCATGCTGGCCCAGGCCAATATCGATGCGCTGGCACCGCAGCGCGCCACCGCACGCCTCGATCTGCTCGCCGAAACCGCCCGCCGCTACCTCGCGGTGGCGCAGGCGCAAGCAGCATTGCAGATCGCCAATACCGATATCGAGCAGCGTCGGCGTGCGGTTTCCGCCGCGCGCCTGCGGTTGCAGGCAGGTGCTTCGCCGGAGTCGGTGCTGTTCACCGCGCAGGCAATGCTGGCGCAGGCGGAACTGGATCGTGATCGTGCCATCGAAGAAGCCAGCGCAGCGCGGCTGTCGCTGGCCGCGTTGTGGGGTGCGCGCATGCCTGACTTCAAGGCGGTGAGTGGCGATGCGCTGCAACTGCCGGCACTGCGTGATTTCGCATCGCTCAATGACGATCTGCAACGCGCGCCGGATCTGGCCGAGCTGCTCGGCGAGCAGCGCATCCGCGAGGCCCAGTTGGAACTGGTGCGTACCCGCAGCCGTCCGGATTGGAGCTGGCAGGTGGGCGTACGCAACAGCCGCGCCGACAACGCGAACTCGCTGGTTGGCGGCTTCAGCATTCCGCTGGGCAGCGCCCGCCGTGCCGCGCCGGAAATCCGCGAGGCGGAAGCCGATCTCGCCCTGCTTCCCTATCAGCGCCAGGCCCGCCAGCAGCAGCTGTACGCCACCCTTGCCGAAGCACACGGCCGCTATGTCACCGCGCGGCTGGAAGTGCAGCGCATGCAGGCGGACGTCTTGCCACAGTTGCAGAAGGCCGAACGTGCCGCCGAGCAGGCCTGGCGCGCCGGTGCCGCCAGCTACATGGAGTGGGCGCAGCTGCAGGCCATGCGCATTGAATCGCGGCAGCGCCAGTTGGACGCAGCCATCGCCGCACAGACCGCGCTGATCGAGATCCAGCGCCTCACCGGCCAGGGAATGCTGGCCACCGATGCAACCGTTGCCGTGGAGAACGCACGATGAGCCGTCCGATGAATGTTGTAGCTGCCGGCGTGCTGGCAATGAGTCTGCTGTTGGTGGGCTGCGGCGCTGAACCGGCGGCTGACGCCGCTGCCGGAAAGGCAGAAGAAGCTGGCCACGGCCATGATGAAGAAAAGGGCGGCGAACCAGACGGTCATGCCCACGACGAGGGCGAGGAAGCAGAAGCCGACCGCACCACCATCAAGGCGGCAATGGCCGAACAGTCCGGCATCCGCAGTGCCGCCGTGCAGGCCGGCACCATCGCTGATGAGCACGAAGTGCAGGGCCTGCTGACGCCGGTGGATGGCCGCGTCGCGCAGGTGATGGCGCGCTTCCCCGGGCCGATCCGCACCCTGCGTGCCAATGTCGGTGATCGCGTCAGCGCTGGCCAGACCCTGGCCAGCATCGACAGCAATCTCAGCCTGACCACGTACAGCATCAGCGCGCCAATCAGCGGCGTGGTGCTATCGCGGCAGGCACAGGTGGGCGCGGTCGCGGGCGAGGGCACGCCGCTGTTCGAGATCGGCGACCTGTCCGAACTGTGGGTGGACCTGCATATCTTCGGCAATGACACCCAGCACATCACCGCCGGCGTGCCGGTCACGGTCACCCGCATGACCGATGGCGTCAGCCAGGGCACCACGCTGGAGCGCGTGCTGCCAGGCACCGCCACTGCAAGCCAGAGCACCGTGGCCCGCGCCAGCGTACGCAATGACGATGGCCTGTGGCGGCCCGGTGCAGCGGTGAAGGCGCGCATCGTGGTGGCGATGCAGCCGGCGGCGGTTGTCGTGCCGCTTTCCGCGCTGCAGACCATGGAAGGCCGCGAGGTGGTGTTCGTGCGTGAGGGCGATACCTATAGTGCGCGTCCGGTGGTGTTGGGCGCACGCGATGCCGGCAAGGTCGAGGTCAAGGACGGTCTGCGCGTTGGCGAGCAGGTCGTGGTCGAGCAGAGCTATGTGGTCAAGGCCGACATCGGCAAGGCGGGGGCCGCGCATGAACATTGATCATCGCCTCTTCCAACGCGGAGGGCGCCGCCATGCTTGAGCGCATCATCCGCAGTGCCATCGCCCATCGCTGGATGATGATGGTGCTTACCTTCGCATTGATCGCGATCGGCAGCTGGAGCTTCACCCACCTGTCCATCGATGCAACGCCGGACATCACCAACGTACAGGTGCAGATCAACACCGCCGCCGATGGCTACTCACCGCTGGAGACAGAACAACGCATCACCTATCCAGTGGAAACGGTGATGGCGGGTCTGCCGAAGCTCGAACAGGTGCGTTCCTTGTCGCGTTACGGCCTGTCGCAGGTGACGGTGGTGTTCAAGGACGGCACCGATCTGTACTTCGCCCGCCAACAGGTTGCCGAACGCCTGCAGCAGGTGAAGTCACAGTTGCCGGAGGGCCTGGACCCGCAGCTGGGACCAATCGCGACGGGTTTGGGCGAAATCTTCATGTACACCATCGATGCCGATCCCAAGGCGCGCAAGCCCGATGGTTCGCCATACACCGCCACCGACCTGCGCACGCTGCAGGACTGGGTCGTGCGGCCACAGTTGCGCAACGTGCCCGGCGTCACCGAGGTCAATACGATTGGTGGCTACCAGCGGCAGATCCACATCACCCCGGATCCGGCCAAGCTGCGTGCGCTGGGCTTCACCCTGGATGATGTCGCCGAAGCCGTGGAAGGCAACAACCAGAACATCGGCGCCGGCTATATCGAACGCAACGGCCAGCAGTTCCTGGTGCGCGTGCCCGGGCAAGTCGCGGGACTGGAGGAAATCGGCAACATCGTGCTTGCCCGCCGCGAAGGCGTTCCCATCCATGTGCATGACGTTGCCGATGTCGCAGAAGGTCCTGAACTGCGCAGCGGTGCCGCCACCCAGAATGGCCACGAAGTGGTGATGGGTACGGTGGTGATGCTGGTCGGTGCCAACAGCCGCGAAGTGGCACAGGCCGCTGCGGCCAAGCTGGAACAGGCGCAGCGCAGCCTGCCCGAAGGCGTCACCGTTACCGCCAGTTATGACCGTACTGCGCTGGTTGATCGCACCATCGAGACCGTCGCCAAGAACCTGCTGGAAGGCGCGCTTCTGGTGATCGTGGTGTTGTTCCTGTTGCTGGGCAACTTCCGTGCGGCGCTGATCACCGCGGCGGTGATTCCGCTGGCGATGTTGTTCACCCTGACCGGCATGGCGCGTGGCGGTGTCTCCGCCAACTTGATGAGCCTTGGCGCGTTGGACTTCGGTCTGATCGTCGATGGTGCGGTGATCATCATCGAGAACTGCCTGCGCCGCTTCGGCGAACGCACGCACGCGCTGGGCCGGGCGATGACCCGCGAGGAACGCTTCGCCGAAACCGCCAGTGCCACTGCAGAAGTCATCCGACCGAGCCTGTTCGGCCTCGGCATCATCACCGCGGTCTATCTGCCGATCTTCGCGTTGACCGGCGTCGAAGGAAAAATGTTCCACCCGATGGCGATTACCGTAGTGCTGGCGTTGAGCGGCGCGATGCTGTTGTCGCTGACCTTCGTTCCAGCGGCAATCGCGATGTTCCTCGGTGGTCGCGTGGAGGAAAAGGAAAACCGCTTGATGGCGTGGTTGCGCGCACGCTACGCGCCGTTGCTGGCGTGGGTGATGCGACGCGGACGCCTGGTGGTTGCCGGTGCCGTGGTGCTGGTGGTTGCTTGTGGCTTGTTGGCAACGCGCTTGGGCAGCGAGTTCGTGCCCAACCTCGACGAAGGCGACGTCGCCATGCATGCGATGCGTATTCCCGGCACCAGCCTCACGCAGTCGGTGAACATGCAGAAGCAGGTGGAAGCACGCCTGCAGCAGCTGCCGGAAGTGGAGAAGGTGTTCTCCAAGATCGGCACACCGGAAGTCGCCTCCGATCCGATGCCGCCCTCGGTCGCGGATACCTTCATCATGATGAAGCCGCGCAAGCAGTGGCCGGACCCGCGCAAGCCACGCGCACAGCTGCTGGCCGAGCTGGAAGCAGCGGTGGAGGAGTTGCCGGGTAACAACTATGAGTTCACCCAGCCAATCCAGATGCGCATGAACGAGTTGATCTCAGGCGTGCGTGCCGACGTGGCGGTGATGCTGTTCGGCGACGACATGGAAACGCTGGCGCAGGTTGGTCAGCGCATCGTCGCAGTGGCCAACAAGGTGCCGGGTGCGGCCGATGTGCGCCTGGAGGAGACCAGCGGGCTGCCCTTGCTGACGGTCACGCCAAACCGCGCGGCATTGGCGGGTTATGGACTCAACCCGGGGCAGCTGCAATCCACGGTTTCCACGGCCGTTGGTGGACGCGTCGCCGGGCAGTTGTTCGAAGGTGATCGCCGCTTCGATATCGTCGTACGCCTGCCGGAAAACATCCGCCAGGACCCGGCGGCACTTGCCGATCTGCCGGTGTCACTGGAGCCTGCATTGGCACAGGACAGCGCCGATGAATCCAGCCGTGCGGGTGGCTGGCGCAGCGGCGATGCGCGCACGGTTCCGCTGCGTGAATTGGCAAGTATCGAAAGCAGCGAAGGCCCAAACCAGATCAACCGCGACAACGGCAAGCGCCGCATCGTGATCACCGCCAATGTGCGTGATCGCGATCTGGGTGGCTTCGTCAGCGAGTTGCAGCAGGCCATCGATGCGCAGGTGAAGGTGCCTGCCGGCTACTGGGTGGAATACGGCGGCAGCTTCGAGCAGCTGATTTCGGCCAGCCAGCGGCTGGCGGTGGTGGTGCCGGTGACCTTGCTGCTGATCTTTGCCTTGCTGTTCTGGGCGTTCGGCTCGGCGCGCGATGCCAGCATCGTGTTCAGCGGGGTGCCACTGGCCTTGACCGGTGGTGTCTTGGCGCTGGCATTGCGTGGCATTCCCTTGTCGATCTCGGCCGGCGTTGGTTTCATCGCGTTGTCCGGTGTGGCGGTGCTCAACGGCCTTGTGATGATCAGCTTCATCCGCCACCTGCGTGAGCAAGGGCGAAGTCTGGATGTGGCCGTGCGCGAAGGCGCTCTTGGTCGGTTGCGGCCTGTATTGATGACTGCCCTGGTCGCATCGCTGGGCTTCGTACCAATGGCCTTCAACGTAGGCGCAGGTTCGGAAGTGCAGCGACCGCTGGCAACGGTGGTGATTGGCGGCATCGTCTCGTCCACCTTGCTGACCTTGCTGGTGTTGCCGGTGCTGTACCGCTGGCTGCACAGGAATGGAAAGTAGCGCCTGCTTGGCTTGAGGATTTTGCTTTTGCTTTTGCTTTTGCTTTTGCTTGAAGCTCCTGCTTCGCTTAAAGCCCCTCTCCCGTTCACGGGAGAGGGGGTGGGGTGAGGGCAGCTTTTCGCTGGTAAGGCCTCTGCCGAGCATGGCTCGGCACTACTGTTCTAGCCCCTCTCCCGTTTATGGGAGAGGGGTTGGGGTGAGGGCAGCTCTTCGCTGGTAAGGCCCCTGCCGAGCATGGCTCGGCACTACTGTTCTAGCCCCTCTCCCGTTCACGGGAGAGGGGTTGGGGTGAGGGCAGCTCTTCGCTGGTAAGGCCTCTGCCGAGCATGGCTCGGCACTACTGTTCTAGCCCCTCTCCCGTTTACGGGAGAGGGGTTGGGGTGAGGGCAGCTTTTCGCTGGTAAGGCCCCTGCCGAGCATGGCTCGGCACTACTGTTCTAGCCCCTCTCCCGTTCACGGGAGAGGGGTTGGGGTGAGGGCAGCTTTTCGCTGGTAAGGCCCCTGCCGAGCATGGCTCGGCACTACTGTTCTAGCCCCTCTCCCGTTTACTGGAGAGGGGTTGGGGTGAGGGCAGCTCTTCGCTGGCAAGGCCCTTGCCGAGCATGGCTCGGCACTACCGTTTCAGCCTTGGCTGTTCTTCACCCATCTCTGCAAGTCCAGCCATATCGGCGCGATAATCCAGCAGAGCCTTCCCCCGGAACCAAGATGAGCGACTGCTGCGGCTGCGGCAAAACCCTGGAAGTCGAACGCATGCAGGCGCAGCAGCGCCGCGTGCTCTACCAGGTGCTTGCAATCAACCTGATCACCTTCGTGATGATGATGCTCGCCGCCTGGCACAGCGGCTCGGCCTCATTGCTGTCCGGCAGCCTGGACAACCTCGGTGATGCGCTCACTTACGCGCTCAGCCTGGCGGTGGTCGGTGCCAGCCTCGCCGCCAAGGCGCGTGTCGCCATGCTCAAGGCGCTCTTCATCCTGTGCGCGGCAATTGCGGTTGGCGCAGGCATCGCCTGGAAGTTGGCGCATCCGCACCTGCCGCTGTTCGAAAGCATGGGCATCGCGGCGCTGCTCAACCTCGCCGCCAACCTGGTCTGCCTGCGCTTGCTGTGGCCGTACCGGCTGGGCGACATCAACCTCGCCTCGGCATGGGCATGCTCGCTGAATGACGTCTACGAAGGTTCGGCGGTGATCCTGGCAGCGCTGGCGGTGTGGGCATTCGGTGCCGGTTGGCCGGATTTGTTGATCGCGGTGGCCTTGCTGCTGTTGTTCCTGCGCTCAGCCTGGAAAGTCGCGCGGGCAGCGTGGCGCGAGCTGCGCGCCCAGCGTGCGATCGCTGCCAGCACGTCACGCTGAGTTGCCGCTTGTTCTCGCGCTGGGCACAGTAGGGGCTGGCATCCAAGGAGTGATCCATGCGCTTTCGCATCCTGCCTGTGCTCGGTCTGTTGTTGCTCAGCGGCAATGCAGCTGCCGAGGCAGAAGACATCTACATCGAATTCCTGTGGTCGAAAACGCCAACGGGTGCATTGGCCCGTCAGCAGACCCGGCAGTTCGTGATGCAGGGCCAGCATGATCACCAGGTCTGTGTTGCCGCCAATGCCAAGCCCACCGATGTGGGCGGCTTGCAGATCGAGATGCTGGATGCCGACGGCAAGCGGGTGTCACTGCAACAACACGACGACTACCGCGGCAGCAAACAGTGTTACCGCGCTGACCTGGGCGCAGATCTGGCCGAGGCCGGCGCAGCCGGCGATTGGACGGCGCGTGTGAACCTCGGCGATGGCCGTACACAGACGGCCAGCATCCGGGTCGACAGGACGCTGGAGGATTCACCGCAGTTCCTTGATCGCGGGCAACCCTATGTCGCCGGCCGGCCAAACTACGACGCCTCCATCCCGGCCGGGCAGTGGGTGGGCAAGCTGGTGTGGGCGATGGACGTGGACCCGCAGGGGCGGGTGACCCATGTCGAGGTGGAAGTGGCCGAAGGCGTGGGTGAACGCCTGCGTGAGCGTGCGATCGCCGCCGGTTACCTGAGCCTGTTCCCGCCGGATCCGGCGCGCGCGACGGTGCCGTTGCGCTGGCGCCGCACCCTGCAGTTCGCCTCGGAGTAAGCCCACTCGCAGGCCGTGGAACCGCCTGTTTGTTGCTATTGATGGCATTGCACGAGGGGGCCAAGTACGCTTTCACCATGCGTACAAAGCCCAATGCCCAACCCAACCAGAGCCTGATCGATGGCATCGCCACCTTGCAGGCGCTGGCCTCGTCTCCCGAACCGGTCGGTTGCCGCGAACTGGCCCGCCAGCTCGATGCCAACCCGACCCGGGTCAACCGCCTGCTCAAGACCCTGGCCTATCTGGGCATCGCCCGGCAGACCGCTGACCGCAAGTACACCGCCGGGCCCGGCATGCATGTGCTGGCCGCACAGAGCCTGTTCGCCTCGGGTCTGATCCGGCGCGCGTTGCCGGTGCTGGAGAGCCTGCGCCGCTTCGGCCACACGGTGGCGATGGGTGTGCTGTGGAATGACAGCGTCAGCTATCTGTTCCACGCACCGCCGGGAATCGAGGCGGCACGCGGCCTGGGCCGCATCGGCCTGCTGCCGGCGACCACCAGCGGCATCGGCATCGCCTTGCTGGCCCAGTTGTCCGACGAGGAGGTGCGCGAGCTGTACGCGGACAAGCCGATCCCGATGTTCCCGAACGGCATAGAGCAGCTGCTGGCGACCCTGGCCGTTACCCGCAGCCAGGGCCATGCGCGCGTGCATGTGGCCGATGAGCGCGACCACCATGTCGTCGCCATCGCCATGGGCGACCCGGTGCATGCCGGTATCGCGATGTCAGGCTGGATCCCGGAATCGGCCACTGACGAACTGGTTCGTGCGCTGCAGGCCGCCGCCGCTGAAATCGGCTGATCCAGCCGGAACAGCCGTGGCGCAGTGCGGCTTGACCTGTTGCTAAAATAGCAATACGTTGCAGCCTTCCGAAGGGGAGGCGTTGTCGATGGCCAAGCGCGGGTTCGCATGACGGGGACGGGCAGGACCAAATGGGTTTTGCTGGGGCTGCTGTTCTTCTCCACCGTCATCAATTATCTGGACCGGCAGGCGCTGTCGATCCTGGCCACGACCATCCAGGCCGATCTGGACATGTCCGACCTGGAGTACGCGCGGGTCGTGCAGGTGTTCCTGTTCGCCTATGCCGCGGCCTACGTGATGGCCGGCCGCGTCACCGATTGGTTGGGTGCACGGCTGTCGCTGCTGTTGTTCGTTGGCTGGTGGTCGCTGGCCAACATCGCCACCGGGTTGGTGCGCACGCCGCTGGAACTGGGCGCGGCACGCTTCGCGCTTGGGCTGGGTGAGCCGGGCAATTACACCGTGGGCAGCAAAGTGGTGTCCGAGCAGTTCCCCTCGCGTCAGCGCGGGCTGGCGCTGGGCCTGTACACCGCAGGCGCGATGATCGGTGCGACCTTGGCGCCGCCGCTGATCGGCGGTATCGCCCTTGCTTATGGCTGGCGCAGCGCGTTCTGGATCACCGGCGCGGCTGGCTTGCTGTGGATGATCGCGTGGTGGTGGGTCTACCCGCGTGGCAAGGCCAAGGCTGCGGCGCCTGCACAAGCGCTGGCAGCAGATGCGGCTGCTGCTTCGCCAGCGGTCGCCGAAGAAGCACTGCCGGCAGCCGCGCCATCGATGAAAGGCGTGTGGGGCAGGTTGGCGCGTGATCGCACGGTGTGGGCGCTGGTTGCTTCGCGCGCGGTGGCCGATCCGGTCTGGTACTTCTATCTGTTCTGGTTTCCCAAATACCTGGGCGATGCGCGCGGCATGAGCCTGGCGACGATCGCCTCGCTGGCCTGGGTGGTGTACGTGGCCGCGGATATCGGCAGTGTCGGTGGCGGTCTTATTTCCGGCCGGCTGGTGAAGCGCGGCATGGACCCGGTGCGCGCACGCCTGACCACCATGGTCGGCGCGGCCTGCCTGGCGCCGGTCGGCATCTTCGTCGCGATGCACCCATCGATCCCGGTATTGCTGGGGCTGGCCTGCCTGGTGACGTTCGCGCACCTGGCCTACCAGATCAACCTGACCACGATGACCCTGGATATGTTCCCTTCGCGCTACATCGCTTCGGTGGCGGGATTGGTGGGTTGCGGCAGTGCGCTGGGCGGCATGTTGTCGGCGCAGGTGGTGGGGCATCTGGTGGCGGACGGAAACTTCGATCGCGCCTTCATCCTGATGGCCTTCCTGCATCCGATCGCGGTGGGGCTGGCGTGGACTGCATCGCGGTTGGCGCGGCGCTCGCCGATGACCTTGGTCGGACCGCAGGCGGCAAGCGTGGCTGGTTGAAACCTTGTTGCACTGAAAAGGCCGGCGCGGGTTACCGCTCCGGCCGTTTTCCTGCTGCTCAGCTGATCGCTTCGGCGTGTTGCCCGAACAACGCGTTGGGCGTT
>NZ_JASCOR010000007.1 GCF_029959445.1 Stenotrophomonas sp. PS02298
AGGAACGACCGAAGAAGATCTTGGGCGGCCTGACACCGGCCGCCTATGCCCAACAGTTGGCGGCCAAAGCCGCTACGATTAAATCTGGACTCTAAAGGGCCCCGCTACTGAAAGCGGGGGGACGTCGGTGTTGCCTTATACGCGTGGGTTCGTTGACAGGACTGTGGATTGATTCGGTTGCATTGGAAGCTCTGCAGGGGGTGCTTGCTTCGCGGCTTACGCCGCTCCTTCCTACAAAAGAAGGAGCCTCTCGCTGCTGATGCGGATGCGGATGCGCAGGCAGGGCACCTTCTTCAGCGCCCTGCGTGTTTGCCTTCGCGGTCTGTCCCGGCGGCGCGACTCTTTGCGAACTCCGGGAAGGTCGCTTCCAGGCTGTCCTTGTCCGGCAGGATGTAGAACAGGCCGCCGCGCTCGAATGTCGGGCTGACGATCTGTTCGTAGAAGTCCGGCGCGATGTTGATGCAGCCGTGGGTGACACGGTTGTCGTCCGGTGTTGGCGATGCGAGGCGCTCTGCACGCCGCTCGGCGGGCACGCCGGTAGCGGTGGGATGGATGGAGACTGCGGAATCGTAGTCCACCCACAGCACGCGGCCCGCATCAAGCGAGGGGCCGAAGCCGCCGATGAAACGACCCGCGGGTGTGGTGCGGTCGCGGCCCGGAATCTCGCGCAGCGCGAGTCCGGCTACGCCAGGAGCTACGTGATCGCCGGTTGCCGAGCCAAACAGTCCGGGCGTGGCGCCGCGCAGTCGGCCGTCGCCACTGAACACAAGGATCTGTGCCGCGGCCTTGTCCATGATCGCGAACGGATAGCCCTGGTTGTCCTTGCTTGCGACAACCCAACCGGCAAGTTCAATCACCGTGTCGGACACCTTTTGATCTGGCGGGAGCTGATCGACGGCGCCTGCCGTTTGTTGCACGGTGGCGTCTCGGGCGCTGGCTACGTTGACGCTTGCGAACGCCAGCACGCCAAAAGCGGCGAGGATTGCAGGGTATGTGTGCGTACGGATGGGACGGTTCCTTGCAATGAAGACTGATCGGGGGAGGAAGCCAGTGGCCGGTCAAGGCCACCGGATCCTGAATTCAGATATTCATCATGAATCGGATGGAGCGATCAGCCGCGCGGTGTACGGCGTGGTGCATTTTCGAGTTGCTGGACGCGACCTTCAATTTGATCCAGCCGTTGGTTGGCCTGCTGTGCGGACTGGTTGGCTGACTCGGCGCTCTGTGCCGCGCCCTGCACCCTCGTGTCGAGTTGGTCGAGGCGTGAGTTGATCCCTGCGAACTCTTCTTTATAGGTTGCACAGGACGCCAGGCTCATGACGACGACTGCCACGCCGAGCGTACGCGCCATCACCATTTTCTGCTTGGTCATGAACATTCCACTTCCTCCTACGTTTGGGGGATCTCGAATATAGCTACGTTTCTGCAGAGCAGCGTGATGCGCTTTCAGCTGACGTTTGCACAGATAAATGAACTGTGAAGGTGTTTGAATGAGCAGCGTTGTTGCTTGAATTCAGCAAGCTCAAGGAATGCCGTTGAATTTGATGGACCAACGCGTGGTGGGCGCAGTCATCTATGCAGATACGAGGTGAAAATTTTCGGGTGAACAGGCGTTCGCTTCTGCGCTTATGACCATGCAACGAGGTCTTCGATTTGCCAATTCATCGGTATGAATTGGCATCGTGGTCGGCTGCAAGAAGTGCACGAAGTCGGTGTGAGCTCTGTATGCAACATGCAGCTGCTGCGTCGCGCGGTGTGGTGGCTCTATGCCACGAGCTGTCTATCGGAACATTCGGCACGATGATCAATTTCTGCGCGTTTGTTGATCAGCTGGTTCGCTGCCAGCTGGCACCATTGGATGCACGGACCGTGCAGGCGTTTCAGTTTGGTGGCTTCGCGGCTTACGCCGCTCCTACAAACAGCCAATCAGCGGACGCTACTTCAGCTGCGAGGGTGATGTGCCGTACTGGCGCTTGAACGCGGCGCTGAAGCTGCTGGTGTGTGCGTAGCCAGCTATGGTGGCGGCCACATCCACGGGAACGCGCTGGCGCAGCAATGCCTGGCGGGCGCGTTCCAGCCGTAGCTCGCGCTGGTAGTTGGCGATGCTTTGGCCATGGCAATGCTGGAAGCCACGTTGCAGGTCAACTGCATTGGTGCCGAGCTGGCGCGCCATCTGCACGATGCTCAGTGTGTCGGCCTCTCCACTTTGCAACCACTGCTGCAGGCGGGTGACGCAGCGCTGCAGGTGCGCACCCAAAGGCTTCTCGCTGCCCTCGCTGGCCAGTGTCTGCAGCACGTCCGCCGCCAGTTCCAGGGCAAAGCTTTCCTGCTGCAGGCGGCGCAGCAATGGCAGCGAACCGGTCTTGTTCTCCAGCAGTTGCGTCGCCCGCTGCAACAACGGCGCCGGCGGCCGCCATGCATGGTTGTCGGCATGGCCATTACAAATGCGTGCCAATCGGGCACTGCCACGGGAATCGGCCTGCAACTGCCGCTGCAACCAGTCATCGCTGAGGTGCAGGCTGACCTTGCCTTCCTGTCGTCCAGCCTGCCAATGGCGCTGGAAGCTGTCTTCCTCACGCAGGTGGACCAGCATGGTCGGCATGCGTCGATGGTTGCCCTCCAGCCGCAAGCGGTGCTTGCCGATGGCAACGTCGGCCTCGCCATCCACCAGGAAACCGGCGGTGATGCCCGGTGCCAGGCGGTTGTGGCTGCAGCCGCCCACCATGTCGCGGCTACGGCTCAGGTAGAGCGACACGCCATCGTCCAGCGCGTGCACCTGCTGCCAGCCGGCCAGCACCGGGGTGGCGTCGGCCATGCCGGCATCGAAATCAACCTGCCCGCCCAGCGCGTTTGCTGCGGTCATTAGTTCGGCGCAGGTGAAAACCTGCATGCAGGGCATCCCGGAATGTGGTCCTGCCTAAATTTTCCTTCGCTGCGCCTAAACTTTCAATGGTATTGATAACTATTCTTATTTGAGGGGCCGCGTATGGACGGCCCTGCCCCGTATTCAGTGAAGGTCAGTGGCAATGGGTTTGACGATCAAGCAGGCGGCCGTGGTCCGCGCCGTCTTCCACGATGCGGTCAGCGCGGACGAGATCCGCCACTGGCTGCAGCGCGTGGAAGCCTTGATCGTGGCCGCCACGCCGTTCTACTTCATCGCCAGCACCGTGCCCGGCGCCAGCTTCAGTGACGATTACCGCGCCATCCAGGCGCTCTGGTACAAGCAGCACAAACCCGCCTTCCGTGTTTACTGCAAGGGCCTGGTGCGCATCGCCAGCAGCGCCGCCGAGCTGCAGCGGCTGGATACGCCGGCCCTGCATGCGGCCTGGGGCGTGCCCTACTACGTCACCACTGACGACGCCGACGGCATGCGCTGGGTCGGCCAACAGCTGGAGCAGGCCGATGCGCACTGAACACGGCGCGGCCTCCCGTTTCGGCCTTGGCGTCATCGTGGCGCTGTACATGGCGCATGCGCTGCCGCTGTATTTCTACAACGTGGCGGTACCCGCCATCCTGCGCAGCCAGAGCGTGGACCTGCGCTGGATCGGCATGTTGTCGCTGCTGTACCTGCCTTGGGCATTCAAATTCCTGTGGGCGCCGCTGGTGGACCGCTGGCACCTGCCTGCCCTGGGCCGTCGCCGCAGCTGGTTGTGGCTGACCCAGTTGTTGTTGCTGGTTGGCATCCTGGTATTGGCCTTCACCGGACTGGACCATGGCCTGACCGTGTTCGTGCTGGTCGGCATGTGGATCTCCACCATCGCCGCCACCCAGGACATCGCCATCGATGGCTATACGGTGGAAGCATTGGCACCGGCAGAGCACCGCCTGGGCAGCATGGCGCAGAGCGTGGGCGTGGCGCTGGGCAGCATGGTCGGCGGCGCAGGCGTGCTGTGGCTGTACGAAACCCGCGGCTGGAACGTGGCCCTGCTGAGTCTGGCGGCGATGAGTGCCTTGACCCTGTTCGCCGTACAGCAGATCAACGAGGTGCCACGGCCGGCGGCCAGCCAGCGGCCGAGCGTGCTGCGTGCGCTGCGCCGGCCCGAGCTGCGCTGGGCGCTGCTGCTGATCGTCCTGTATCGCATGGTGGAAGCACCGGCGATGGCGATGGTCAATCCGCTGCTGGTCGACCAGAAGTGGAGCCTGACCGAGATCGGCCTGCTGATCTCGGTGGGCGGTGCCGGCATTGGCATGTTGGCTGCGTTGGGCGCGGCCTGGCTGCTCAAGCAGCGCAGCGCCGAACAGCTGCTGATGCACGCCGGTTGGTGGCGCACGCTGCTGTATGTGCTGCTGGCCGCCTTGCTTTACAGCGGTGTGCTTGCCTCCTCGCAGTTTGGGCTGGGCGCGCTGGTGATTGCCCTGCTGGCCCTGCGCTATGTCGCCATGACCAGCCTGTATGCCTTGTTCATGCGGCTCAGCTCGCGCGAGCAGGCCGGTACCGATTTCACCCTGCTGGTGTGCTTCGAACTGCTGATCTTCTTCATCGGCGGTGCCTTGTCCGGCTTCCTCGCCAAGGGCCTGGGTTACCCCGCTTATTACGTGGCGCTGGCGATCGTCTCCGCGCTTGGGTTGCTGTTGTGCCGGCCGCTGCTGCGCCTCTTCGCGCCCTCTCCTTCTTCTCCCTGATACGTTTCGAGGACACCATGCGGCATACCGCAGCAACGCTTCCGCTCGCCCTGCTGAGCCTGGCCATCAGTGGCCAGCTTGCAGCACAGGCCAACACCACCACCGGCACCCGCCAGCTGGATGCCGTCAGCGTCACCGCCGTGCGCGGCGCACGCAGCGTGGCCGAGATCGCCGGCACCGTGTACGCCATCGAGCGCGAGCAGATCGCCCAGCAGACCGCTGCCGGCCGCAGCACCGCCGACATCCTCGGCCAGCTGGTGCCGTCACTGGCACCGGCCAGTGGCACCACCAGCAACTACGGCATGACCATGCGTGGCCGCAGCGTGCAGCTGATGATCGATGGCGTGCCGCTGACCGGCGCACGTGATGGCTCGCGCCAGCTCAACAGCATCTCACCGACGATGATCGAGCGCATCGAGGTGATCTCCGGTGCCACCGCGTTGTACGGCGCCGGTGCCAGCGGCGGCATCATCAACATCATCACCCTGCAGCCGGGCGACGCGCCGGTGCAGCTGGCCAGCCAGCTCGGCCTGCGCACGCCCTCGGATGTATCCAGCGACAACCTGGCCTGGAACGCCGCGCAGACCATGACCGTGCGTGGTGACAGCTTCAGCGGTGCCTTCGGTATCGCCTATGGCCGCCAGGGCGCATCGCTGGATGCGCATGGCCGCCGCATCGGCCCGGAGATCGCCCAGACCGACCGTCAGGACACCGAGACCAAGGAACTCAACGCGCGCCTTGAATGGGCGCTTAGCCCGGCCCAGCAGCTCAGCGTGGGCGTGCGTTGGTATGACGACCAGCAGGACAGCGACCACGGCCCGGATTACGGCCCGGGCCTGGCGGTGCTGTTCAACCCCGCTTTCCAGCCCAGCCACAACGCCGTCGATGGTCTGCAGTTGAACGCACAGCCGCGCACCCGCCACCAGGGCGTCAATGCGCAGTACCGCAACCGCGATGTGTTCGGCGGCCAGGAGCTGAGCGTGGAAGCCTATTACCGCAACGAACAGGGCCGCTGGTTCCCGTCGGTATCGACGTTGGTGCATCCGGCGCTGCCCGGTGGCTATGCCTATGTGGCCATGCAGTCCAATACCGACATCGACGTCTGGGGCCTGCGCAGCGCCCTGCACAAGGGTTTCGATATCGGCGGGCGCAGCCTGCAGCTGTCCTATGGCGTGGACCATGAGCGCGAAGAGGACAGCCAGCGCGGGCAGATGTACGACATCAACCGCTTCATCGCCAGCAATGGCTTGAACTATGTGCCGACCGCGCAATACGCGATGGGCCCGGATGTGCGCGTGGATACCACCGGCCTGTTCCTGCAGGCCGACCATGCGCTGAGCGAACGTTTCAGCGTGCAGGCAGGCATGCGCCACCAGATCCTGCGCAACAACGTGGACGATTCGCTGCCCTACACCGAGGCGATCACCGCCGACGCAGTGGCCGGCTATCAGCCGCAGCTGCTGGCCGGTGGCCGCGTGCGCCATTCGCAGACGCTGTTCAATGCCGGCGTGGTCTACAAGTTCAGCGACGCGCAGCAGTTGTTCGCCAACTTCTCGCAGGGCTTCAGCCTGCCCGATACGCAGCGCATGCTGCGTGACGTTCCAGCCAACTTCGTCATCGACAGCCGCAACATCGGCCCGATCAAGGTCGACAACTACGAGCTGGGCTGGCGCTTGAACAACACGCAGCTGCAGAGTGCGGTGACCGCGTTCTACAACCGCTCGGACAAGACCGTGCAGTTCAACCGCAACTACAGTGTGTCGGTGGCCGATACCGACGAGCGCGTTTACGGCGTGGAAGCCAACCTGCGCTATACGCCTAACGCACAACTGGAACTGGGTGCCAGCGTCGCCAGCACCCGCGGTCAGTACAGTGATGCGGCTGGCCAGTGGCGTGAGCTCAATGCGTTCCGCGTATCGCCGTTGAAGGCTGGCGTGCATGGTCAGTGGCGCTTTGCCAACGATAGTCTGCTGCGTCTGCAGGGCCAGGCCGTCGGTGGCACCGATGATGCGTGGCGTGATGCGCAGCTGGCCTCGGTCAGTCCAACCATCCGCGCGACGCCGGCGGCAAAGATCCGTGGCTATGCGGTGTTCGATCTGATCGGTGAGCTGCCGCTGGCCGGTGGGCGGTTCAGCGTGGGCGTCTACAACCTGGCTGATCGCGACTACAAGACCGTGTATGGCCAGCAGGCGGAAGCGACCTACGGCAAGATTTCCAGCGTGCCGGCGCAGGGGCGGACGTTTGGGGTTGGGTATCGGGTGGAGTACTGAGGCCTACGAGCACCAGGGGCGCTGGTAGCCCCTCTCCCGTTTACGGGAGAGGGGTTGGGGTGAGGGGAAGCTTCTAGCGAGCAGACCCATTGCTTTAAAAGCTTCCCCTCATCCGACCCTTCGGGCCACCTTCTCCCGCAAGCGGGAGAAGCAATAGCCAGCAGCGCGAGCAGTTCATTACCTCCGCGCCGCCAGAATCCGCGTCAACAGATCCGCCGTCCCTGCAATCCTCCGCAGATGCGGATAGCGCAGCCCCTCGCGGTAATCGATACGCACGGTGCGGAAGCTGTCCGCCTGTCGCACGATCAACTCGATCGGCGTGCCGTTCTGCTTGCCATCAATCAGCGCCTGCTTGATACGCCCACCGCTATAGGCCAAGCCGTTCACCGCAATAACCGTCACATCCTTGGCCAAGCCCGCCTTGAAGGCAGGGCTATCCCAACCCACGGCCTGCAGCACGCCGTCACTGCCAATCTTCAAACCCAAGGAATACTGCAGGTCGGTAGCGCCATCAGCCTCACCATCTGCAACCACCAGATTCGGCTGGTCGTCGAAGTACAACTCCCAGCCCGCTGCCGCCAGACCATCCGGCGCCTTGCCATCACGCGCATCCAATCGGTTGCCGATGAAGGCATCCCAGTTGCCGGGCTGCACCGCTTCCAGACCCTGCATCACGTCGGCGCGGTCATACAGGCGGATCTCGCCCTGCTTGCCACCTTGATGGAAGCGCTTGGCGAAATCGTCCAGCGTGACCTTGCCTTTGGAAAGGCTGCGCAGGCGTGCATCCACGCCCAGCCATAGCAGCGTGCTCTCGTTGTAGAACTCGAACGCACGCTGCCAGTCGGCCCAGGCCTGCGGCTTGGAATTGAAGTCGAGGATGCCCTGGTGCACGGTGTCGTGCAGGTCGCGCCATTGCCGGCCCGGCTGTGTTGCGTAGTTGGCCTGCAGCTGTGCCAGCATCGCCATCGCATAGTCCGGCTTCCATAGCCCGGAACGTGCGGCCAACACCACCGCCCAGTACTGGGTCTGGCCTTCGTACATCCACAACTCGTCGTTGTGCATCGGCGCGTTGTAATGCGGCACCCAGGTTGGGCGTGGACGCCATGCCTTGCCTACCCAGGCGTGTGCGTACTCATGCGGCAGCAGGTCGTTGTCGAGGAAGGGCCGCTCGCCACGCAGGTAGCCGTCGTGCATGCCGTTCTCGCTACTCTGCGCATGCTCAAGGCCGATGCCACTGAACACGTCCGATACCGCCAGCAGGAAGTTGTAACGCGTGTACGGGCGCGAACCGAATACTGCATCGGCCTCGCGCACCAGCGCACGGTGTGCATCCAGCACCTTGGCATCGGCCTGCAGGCCCTGCGGGTTTTCGCCGACCACGTCCAGCCACACCGGCTGTTTGGATGTCTCGTCCAGCGCGAAGCGCTTGAAGTACTGGCCGGCGAATACCGGTGAATCAATCAGGGTCATCAGCGACACCGGTGCGTACTGCTCATTGCCGCCGCTGCGCTGTGCAACATCCAATGCCGTGCCGCTCTGCCAGCCGTCAGGCAGGCGCAGGCTGGGTTTGACCTGGATGCCGCGTGCGTCATACCCGGCCGGGTACAACAGCACGCGATGCCACTGCAGATCGAGCATGTTGGGCGTCATCGCCACCCGGCCCTGGTCGCTGGCGGTCGGTGACAGGTACTGGAACTCGATATCCAGCACGCCGACGCCCTCCGGCACCTGCAGCTTGAACGCATACATGTCGCCGGAATCGCGCGCCCATTGCAGTACCTGGCCGTTGCCGCGGATGACCAGCCCGGCCATCTGGTTGATCGGGCCAGTTGGCGCGTGATTGCCCGGTATCCACTGCGGGTACCACAGGGTCAGCGCACCGGCCGATACCGGAATGCGCTGGTGCACTCGCTGGATGCGGCGCTGGATGTCGCTGGCATCCACCTCCAGCTCGATCACGCCCGGATAGCTCGCCTGCACCTGCATCGCCGCTGCCCGTGCATCCAGCGGCTGCGCCTGCAGGCCCGCCAGCGGAACAAGGCCCAGCATCATCGCCACCAACCACTTACGTCCCTGCATCACGCCCCGCCCCTTGCCTGAAGTCTTCGCATCCTAGCCCGCCCGGCTTCAAACGGGCATACGTCGCCATACCAGGCAGCGGTTGTTGGCCGGCATCGCCACGTCCTCGCGCAGCTCCAGCTGCTGCGCGCGTGCCAAGGCATCAACCGCCTCGAAATCGCGGATGCCAGAGCGCGGGTCCCGCGCCTTCAGCCAGCCGTCGAAGTGCTGGTTGCTGTCGCTGGTGAAGGCACCGTTGTAGTTGAACGGGCCATAGGCGACCAACAACCCTTCTGGCGCCATAAGCGACGGCAGCCCGGCAAACAGCGCCTGTACTTCCTCCCAGCCCATGATGTGCAGGGTGTTGGCGCTGAACACGGCGTCGAAGCCGGCCACGCTGTCATGCACCGGCAGCGGCGGCAAGGGCTGCAGGCCTTCGCCAATCACTGCCTGCAGTTCCAGCGGCGCAGGCGTGTTCGGCAGCGCCGCCTCGTCCAGCCATTGGCGTATCCCGGGCAGGTAGTCGCAGTGATCGCTGGCCTGCCAGCGCAGCCACGGCATCGCAGCGGCGAAATGCACGGCATGCTGGCCGGTGCCACTGCCGATCTCCAGGACGGTGCGGGCCTGGCCCAGGTGCTGCTGCAGCACCTGCAGGATGGGCGCGCGGTTGCGCTCGCAGGATTCGGAGTACGGCTTGCTGGTCATCGCGGGAGGCCTGGGGGAATGCAGCGCAGATTGTGCCGCAGTGCCTGTTTACCGCCATGCATGACCATGGTCACTTGTGCCTGAACCCCCGCGCCGCCGAGATTCAAGGGTCTTGTGCGATGCAGTGCATCGCTGGCTCTGGAGTTCCGCCCGTCATGCAACGCCGCCAGTTTCTTTCGCTCTCCGGCCTCGGCCTCGCCGGCTTCATGCTGCCCAATGCACAGCTGATCGCTGCCGAGGAGTTGTTGGCCCCGGCCGATGTGGCCAAGAAGAAGCTGCTTGCCGACACCGTGCTGGCGCTGGCCAAGCAGGGCGGCGCCAGTTACTGCGACGTGCGCATCGGCCGCTACCTCAACCAGGCCATCGTCACCCGCGAAGACAAGGTGCAGAACGTCACCAACAGCGAGTCGGCCGGCGTCGGCATCCGCGTGATCGTCAATGGCGCCTGGGGCTTTGCCGCCAGCAACCAGTCCACCACGCAGGGCGTAGCCGCCGCCGTGGCGCAGGCAATTGCAATTGCCAGGGCCAACGCGAAGATCCAGACCAAGCCGGTGCAGCTGGCACCCACGCCGGGCGTGGGCGAGGTGCAGTGGAAGACGCCGATCCGCCAGAACGCGATGGCGGTACCAGTCAAGGACAAGGTCGATCTGTTGCTGTCGATCAATGCAGCGGCGATCAATGCCGGTGCCAACTTCATCAACTCGCAGCTGTTCCTGGTCAACGAGCAGAAGTACTTCGCCTCCAGCGACGGCTCCTGGATCGACCAGGACGTACACCGCATCTGGCTGCCGTTCACCGCCACCGCCATCGACAAGGCCAGCGGCAAGTTCCGCACCCGCGCCGGGCTGTCGGCGCCTGCCGGCATGGGTTGGGAGTTCCTCGACGGCAACGCCGCCGACAAGCATCAGCTGCCCGGTGGCGTGGTGGCCTACGGCCATTCCTATGATCCGGTGGAAGATGCCATCGCCGCCGCCAAACAGGCGCGTGCCAAGCTCACCGCGCCGTCGGTGAAACCGGGCAAGTACGACCTGGTGCTGGACCCGTCCAACCTGTTCCTGACCATCCACGAGAACGTCGGCCATCCGCTGGAGCTGGACCGTGTGCTGGGCTATGAAGCCAACTACGCCGGCACCAGCTTCGCCACGCTGGACAAGCGCGAAGCTGGCTTCCGCTGGGGCAGCGACATCGTCAACTTCACCGCCGACAAGACCGCGCCCTACAGCCTGGGTGCGGTGGGCTATGACGATGAGGGCGTGAAGACCAAGCAGTGGGATCTGGTCAAGGACGGCATCCTGGTCAACTACCAGGCGACCCGCGATGAGGTGCATATCCTTGGCGAGAACGCCTCACACGGTTGCAGCTACGCCGACTCGTGGAAGAGCGTGCAGTTCCAGCGCATGGCCAATGTGTCGCTGGCACCGGGCAAGACGCCGCTGACCCCGGCACAGATGGTCAAGAACGTGGAGAACGGCATCTACATCCACGGCCGTGGTTCGTATTCGATCGACCAGCAGCGCTACAACGCGCAGTTTGGTGGACAGCTCTGCTACCAGATCAAGAACGGTGAGATCGCCGGCATGGTCGAGGATGCGGCCTACCAGATCCGCACGCCGGAGTTCTGGAATGCCTGCAGCGCGATCTGCGATGAGCGCGATTTCCGCATGGGCGGTTCGTTCTTTGACGGCAAGGGCCAGCCGGGGCAGGTATCAGCGGTGTCACATGGTTCGGCGACCACGCGCTTTGATGGGGTGAACATCATCAATACGGCGCGGTCGTTGGGGTAAGGCGTAGAGCTGCCCTCACCCCAACCCCTCTCCCGCAAGCGGGAGAGGGGCTATCAGATCGCAGGCTTGGCCGTGGACTCGCAGATCGCAGGCTTAGCCGTAGACACCCTTCTCCCGTCTACGGGAGAAGGTGCCCCGAAGGGGCGGATGAGGGGAAGCTTTCAGCGCGTCGTATACCCACCATTGACCAGGATCGTCTGCCCGGTCATCCACCAGCCCTCGGATACCAGGAAGCGCACCCACGGCACGATGTCCTCGATGTCGGTCAGCCCGGTCTTGGAGAACGGCGACAGCGCCGCTGCAGTCTTGTGATAGGCCACCGCATCCGCACCCTCGGCCGGATAGAAGAACGGGGTGTCCATCGGTCCCGGGCCAATCGCGGTCACTGAAATCCCACGTTCGCCAAATTCCTTGGCCGCAGCACGCGTGTAGTGCTCCACCGGTGCCTTGGTACCGGCATAGCTGGAATAGAACGGAGTGAATGCGCCCAACAAGGACGTCACCAGCGTGCACACCTTGCCGTTGTCGGCGAGGTTGCGGCCGGCCTCTTTCAGGAAGAAGAACGCGGTCTTGTTGTTCACCGCATCCATGGCATCGAACTCGGCCTCGCTGATCTGCGTCATCGGCTTCTTCAGCACCTTGCCGACCGTGTTGATGGCGATATCGATGCGGCCCATGGCCTGCTTCGCGTCATCGAACAGCTGCTCCATCGCCGCAGCCGAGCTCAGGTCGGCCTGGAACAGATGTGCATTGGCGCCGGCTGCACGCACCGCTTCGGCGGTCGCTTCGGCCTCGGCACGCGCAGCCTCACTGTTGTAGTGGATGGCGACGCCGCTGGCGCCTTGACTGGCGAAATCACGGGCCAACAAGCCGCCCAGGTTCTTGCCGCCGCCGGCGATGAGGATGGTCTTGCCGTGGATGCGATGGTCGGTCATTGCGAACTCCTGTGGCTTGGGGGAATGCCAACAGAGCCTATCGACTTGGTTTTCCGGATAAAGCCGGTCATTCTGACTTCACTTGTCGGCCTATCCGGACAATTGCCATGGATCGTATCGAGCTGTACCGCGTCTTCGTGCGGGTTGTGGACTGCGCCGGCTTCACCCGCGCTGCCGACCAGCTCAAGCTGCCGCGCTCCACGGTGTCCGAGGCGGTACGCACGCTGGAGCAGCGGCTGGGCACGCGCCTGCTCCACCGCACCACCCGGCGGGTCACGCCAACCCAGGATGGGTTGCTGTTCCATGCCCGCTGCCAGCAGTTGATCGTCGATGCGGACGAGGCCGAGCAGCTGTTCCGGCAATCACCGCAGGCCCTGAGTGGGCGGATCAAGGTGGATGTGCCCGGCCGCATCGGTCGCCTGGTCATCGCCCCGGCATTGCCCGGCTTCCTGCAGGCGTTTCCGCAGATCGACGTCGAACTGGGTATGACCGATCGCAGCATCGATCTGGTTGAGGACGGCGTGGATTGCGCGTTGCGGGTAGGTCCGTTGCAGGACTCACGGCTGGTGGCACGCAGCATGGGTCAGTTGCCGCTGATCAACGTGGCCAGCCCTGCGTACGTGGAGCGCCATGGCATGCCCATGCATCCTTCGCAGCTCGGCATGCATTGGGGCGTGCTGTATGCCTCGCCCGGCAATGGTCGGGTCGAGTCCTGGGAATGGCGCGAGAACGGCGTCCTGCGCAGCCAGCCCTTGGCGGGGCGGGTCACCGTCAACAGTGCCGAGGCCTACATCGCCTGCTGCATCGCCGGCTTGGGGATGATCCAGATTCCCGCCTACGACGTGCGTGCCGAGCTGGCGGCTGGCAGCCTGCTGGAAGTGATGCCCGGGCATCGCGCCGATCCCATGCCGATGCACCTGCTGTTTCCGCATCGTCGCCATCCCTCGCAGCGGTTGCGGGTGTTCGTGGACTGGTTGCAGCAGGTGTTGCTGGAAGTGGTTGGGTGATTGGATTGCGACTAGCGCAAGAGCTCCCCCTCCCCCACCCTCCCCTTCGCTACGCGAAAGGGAGGGACTACGCCCCCTCCCTTTGGCCATAGGCCAAGGGGAGGGTTGGGGAGGGGTGAGCTGTTCGCAGAAATCCCAAATAAATCGCCAGTCCATGCCTAAAGTCACTACCGCTGCAAACACCTGCCCGCAAGAATCGAACAGTTCGCAGAACACCGCGAAGCCACCGTCATTTGTTGCCGTAGCGCCCGCCTCGCGGGCCTTGCCCCGTGGAGAGCAGCCTTGCAGAGACGTGACTTCCTAGCCCTGACCGGGCTTACCGCTGGCGGCCTGATGGTGCCGTCCTTCTTCGGCAAGGCCATCGCCGCCGAGCACCTGTTGACCGCACTCGATCCGGCCTTGAAGAAGCGTCTGGCCGATGACGCGCTCAATGCCGCGCGTGCTGCCGGCGCTACTTACTGCGATGTGCGCATCGGCCGCTACCTGCGCCAGTTCGTGATCACCCGTGAGGACAAGGTCCAGAACGTGGTGAACACCGAATCCACCGGCACCGGCATCCGCGTCATCGTCAACGGTGCCTGGGGTTTTGCCGCCACCAATGACCTGAGCCCGGCCGGCGTGGTCAAGGCCGCGCAGCAGGCCGCCGCCATCGCCAAGGCCAATGCCAAGGTGCAGACCGCGCCGGTGCAGTTCGCCAAGGCACCCGGTTACGGCGAGGTCAGCTGGCGTACGCCCATCAAGAAGAACGCGATGGAAGTGCCGATCAAGGACAAGGCCGATCTGCTGCTGGGCGTGAATGCCGCAGCCATCGGCGCCGGCGCCAGCTTCGTCAACTCCATGCTGTTCCTGGTCAACGAACAAAAGTACTTCGCTTCCACCGACGGCTCCTACATCGACCAGGACGTGCACCGCATCTGGGCACCGATGACGGTCACCGCCATCGACAAGACCAGCGGCAAGTTCCGCACCCGCGCCGGCCTGTCCTCGCCGATGGGCCTGGGCTACGAATACCTGGATGGCGACGCCTCCGGCAAGACCGTGCTGCCCAATGGCGTCACCGTCTACGGCCAGTCGTACGACATGCGCGAAGACGCCATCGCCGCCGCCAAGCAGACCCAGGAAAAGCTCAAGGCACCGTCGGTCAAGCCGGGCAAGTACGACCTGGTCCTGGACCCGTCGCACACCTGGCTGACCATCCACGAAGCCGTCGGCCATCCGCTGGAACTGGACCGCGTGCTCGGCTACGAAGCCAACTACGCCGGCACCAGCTTCGCCACCCTGGACAAGCGCGAGGCGCGCTTCCAGTACGGTAGCGACAAGGTCAACATCTTCGCCGACAAGGTGCAGCCGGGCTCACTGGGCGCCGTTGCCTACGACGATGAAGGCGTGAAGACCAAGCGCTGGCCGCTGATCAGCGACGGCAAGCTGGTCGACTACCAGACCATCCGTGACCAGGCGCATATCCTCGGCAAGACCGAGTCTGATGGCTGCTGCTATGCCGACTCCTGGTCCAGCGTGCAGTTCCAGCGCATGGCCAATGTGTCGCTGGCGCCGGGCAAGACCCCGCTGTCGGTGGCTGACATGATCAAGAACGTCGAGAACGGCATCTACATCATCGGTGACGGTTCGTTCTCCATCGACCAGCAGCGTTACAACGCGCAGTTCGGTGGCCAGCTGTTCTATGAAATCAAGAACGGCCAGATCACCCGCATGCTCGAGGACGTGGCCTACCAGATCCGCACCCCGGAATTCTGGAACGCCTGCAGCGCCATCGCCGACGAAAGCGACTACCGCCTGGGCGGTTCGTTCTTCGACGGCAAGGGCCAGCCAGGCCAGGTCTCGGCCGTGTCGCACGGCTCGTCCACCGCCCGTTTCGACGGCATCAACGTCATCAATACCGCGCGCAGCCTCGGCTGATCGTCAAGGAGCTTCTGAACCATGAGCATCTTCACCGAACAGGAAGCCAAGGCCATCCTGGACAAGGTCATCGCGCTGTCCAAGGCCGATGAGTGCACCGCCACGCTGGCCGGCTCGGTCGACGGCAACATCCGTTTCGCGCTGAACAACGTCTCCACCAGCGGCATCGTCAGCAACGCCGAACTGGCCGTACAGGTCGCCTTCGGCAAGCGCGTTGGCACCGCCTCGATCAACGAGTTCGACGACGCTTCGCTGGAGCGCGTGGTACGCCGTGCCGAGGACCTGGCCAAGCTGGCGCCGGAAAATCCGGAATTCATGCCGGCCATCGGCAAGCAGCAATACCGCTCAAGCCCGACCTTCAGCGAATCGACCGCGGCGATCACCCCGGAATTCCGCGCCCAGGTGGCTGCTGACTCCATTACCCCCTGCCGCGGCAACGGCCTGATCGCTGCCGGCTTCCTGGAAGACGGCAACGGTTTCGTCGCCATTGCCAACAGCAATGGCAACTTCGGCTACCAGAAGACCACCAACTTCAACTACACCTGCACCGTGCGCACCGAAGACGGCCGCGGCTCGGGCTGGGTTGGCCGCAACCTCGCCAATGCTGCCGACTTCAAGGCCGACCAGGACATCGAGATCGCCAAGCGCAAGGCCACCGAATCGGCCGAAGCCAAGGCACTGGAGCCGGGCAAGTACACGGTGATCCTGGAGCCGGCGGCCGCTGCTGGCCTGATCAGCTTCATGATGAACTTCTTCAGCGCACGCTCGGCCGACGAAGGCCGCAGCTTCCTGTCCAAGAAGGGCGGCGGCAACAAGCTGGGCGAGCAGGTCTACGACAGCAAGGTCAACCTGTTCGCCGATCCGTGGCATCCGGATGCAGCGGTGTTGCCGTGGGACGGCGAGGGCATGCCGCGCGAACGCATCGCCATCATCGAGGACGGCAAGGTCGCCAACCTGGATTACTCGCGCTACTGGGCACAGAAGCAGGGCAAGACGGCCAAGGCCAGCGCCGGCAACCTGCTGATGAGCGGCGGCACCAAGTCGATCGCCGAACTGGTGCGTGGCACCGAGAAGGGCATCCTGGTCACCCGCACCTGGTACATCCGCATGGTCGACCCGCAGACCGTGCTGCTGACCGGCCTGACCCGCGACGGCACCTTCTACATCGAGAACGGCCAGATCAAGCACCCGGTGAAGAATTTCCGCTTCAACGAATCGCCGGTGATCATGCTCAACAACATCGACGAGCTTGGCAAGCCGGTGCGCGTGGCCGGTGACGAGTCCAGCTTCGTGATGATGATTCCGCCGATGAAGCTGCGTGACTTTACGTTTACGTCGTTGTCGGATGCGGTGTAACGGCTTTTGGCTTTGGCTTTTAGCTTTGGCTTTTAGCTTTGGCTTTTAGCTTTGGCTTTTAGCTTTAGCTTTAGCTTTGGCTTTGGCTTTGGCTTTGGCTTTGGCTTTAGCTTTGGCTTTAGCTTTGGCTTCGGCTTCGGCTTTTAGCAGTTGCAGTTGCAGTTGCTCCATCCCTTCTCCCGCCTGCGGGAGAAGGTGCCCCGAAGGGGCGGATGAGGGGAGCTTTCAAGCTCTTGCTCTACGTGCTTCAAGAGCGCCCTCACCCCAACCCCTCTCCCGCACGCGGGAGAGGGGCTTTCAGCATCCTGAGATTTTCGCCCTTGTCCCCACCCCGTCTGACGCGAGCGCAATTCCTTCACCTGCTGCTGGGCGGCGCGGTGAGTGCCGCCTTGCCGGGCATCGCAAGCGCGCAGGCCAGCCGCTACGACTTCTGGTTCACCCGCCTGCGCTATGACTCCGGTGACTGGGACGTGGACGCGCGCATGCCGTCCAACCTGATCACCTCGCTGGTCGACTACACCACCTTGCGCGTAGACCCCAAGGAACACGTCATCGCGCTGTCCGACCCGAAGATGCTGGCCGCACCGTTCTGCTACCTGGCCGGCCACAAGCTGGTCGAGTTCAACCCGGAAGAGCGCCGCAACTTCGAACGCTACGTGCGCAACGGCGGCTTCGTCTTCGTCGATGACTGCAACCACGACATCGACGGCCTGTTCGCCACCTCCTTCGAAGCACAGATGCGCAGCATCTTCGGCGCCAGCGCAATGAAGAAACTGCCCAACACCCACGCCATCTACAACAGCTTCTTCAAGTTCCCCGAGGGCCCACCGGCCACCGGTTTCGAACTCAACGGCTGGGGTGATGACCTGGTCCACGACTACCTCAAGGGCATCGAGATCGATGGCCGGCTGGGCGTGCTCTACAGCAACAAGGACTACGGTTGCGAATGGGACTACGACTGGCGCAACAAACGCTTCCTGGCCGAAGACAACACCAAGTTCGGCGTGAACATCGTGATGTACGCACTGACGCATTGACCCCACAGGTGACCGCATGACCGCCCCCGATCCCAGCCACGACGTCGATTCCTTGCTGCCGCGCTTGAACGAGCTGCGCAGCGCGCTCGCACAGGCCGTCGTCGGCCAGCACGAGGTCGTCGAACAACTGCTGATCGGCCTGCTGGCCGGCGGCCATTGCCTGCTGGAAGGTGCGCCCGGCCTCGGCAAGACGCTGCTGGTGCGCTCGCTCGGGCAAGCGCTTGAGCTGCAATTCCGGCGCGTGCAGTTCACCCCCGACCTGATGCCCAGCGACATCCTCGGCACCGAACTGTTGGAAGAAGACCATGGCACCGGCAAGCGCGCGTTCCGCTTCCAGCAAGGGCCGATCTTCACCAACCTGCTGCTGGCCGACGAACTCAACCGCACACCACCCAAGACCCAGGCAGCCCTGCTGGAAGCGATGCAGGAACGCACCGTCAGCTACGCTGGCACCACCTACGCCCTGCCCTCGCCGTTCTTCGTGCTGGCCACGCAGAACCCGATCGAGCAGGCCGGTACCTATCCGCTGCCGGAAGCCCAGCTCGATCGCTTCCTGTTGCACGTACGCGTCGACTACCCCAGCGAAACCGAAGAACGCGACATCCTTGCCCAGACCACCGGCAGCCACAGCGGCGCCGTGCCCAAGGTGATGGACGCCGATGCGGTGAAGGCCCTGCAGCTGGCAGTGCGCGATGTGCACATCAGCTCCGATCTGCTCAGCTGGATCACCCGCCTGGTCCGCGCCAGTCGCCCCGGGGATGGCGCACCTGCTGAAGTAAACAACTGGATCAAATGGGGCGCCGGCCCGCGCGCCGGCCAGTCACTGGTGCTCGCCGCAAAGGCCCGGGCCCTGCTGCAGGGCCGCTTCGCCGCCACCCGCGAGGATGTGCAGGCATTGGCCGCGCCGGTGATGCGTCATCGCCTGCTGCTGTCGTTCGCTGCCGAGGCCGAGCACAAGAGTGCCGATGATGTGATTGCCGCGCTGTTGCGCGCGGTGCCGTTCCCGGCCTGATTCGTAACGTTCGAACTCCATGAGCGCCCCCACGTCACCACTGATCCCCGCCGATGTGCGCAGTCGCCTGCGCAGCCTGCGGCTGTGGCCGCAGCGGGCCAGCGGCAGCCGTGGCATCGGCGCGCATGCCAGCCGCAGCCGCGGTGCCGGCTTGGAGTTCGCGCAGTACCGCGCCTACGAACCGGGCGACGAGCTGCGCCAGATCGACTGGAAGCTTTATGCGCGCTCGGACCGCTTCTTCGTGCGCGAGTCCGAACGCGAAAGCCTGATCACCGTCTGGCTGCTGCTTGATGCCAGCGCCTCGATGGCACAGGCCGATCAGGCGCGGCCCGACTGGCAGCGTCTGGACGCGGCCAAGGCACTGGTCGCCTGCCTTGCCGAGCTGGCGATGCAGCAAGGCGATGCCTTCGGCCTGATCGCACTTGGCGGTGATGGCGTGCAGCTGCTGCCAGCCGGAAACGGCCTGCGCCAACGCGATCGGCTGCACCTGCAACTGCATGCGTTGAAGGCTGCAGGGCAATGGCCGCCAGAGCAGAAGCTGTCGCCCTTGTGGGAACGCAGCGCCAGCAATGATCTGGTGGTGATGGTCGGCGATTGCTTTGATGCCGCAGGTGTTGAACTGGCCGAGCGCCTGGCCAAAGCCGGCCGCGACGTCGTACACCTGCAGCTGCTGACCGTTGAAGAACGTGATTTCCCGTTCCGCGATGGCCACCGTTTCCGCGATCCGGAAACCGGCGACGAGCTGCTCAGCGATGGCGCAACGGTGCGCGCCGATTACCTCGCCCGTTTCAAGGAAGCACAGCGCGTGCTGGACGCACGGCTGCAGGCCGCCGGCATTCGCCATGACACCGCCTATCTCGATGAAGCCATCGACGCGCCCCTGCAGCGGCTGTTCGGGCGTCGTTCCGGGAGCGGCGCATGAGCCTGCTGTGGCTGTTCCCGGCCGGCTTCCTGGCATTGACAGCACTGTTGCTGCCGCTGCTGATCCACCTCGCCCGCCGCAGCGAACAGCGCATCATCGACTTCGCCGCGCTGCGCTGGCTGTCGGCCAAGCCACGTCCGCGTCGCCGCATCCGCTTCGACGAATGGCCACTGCTGGTGCTGCGCTTGCTGCTGCTCGCCTTGCTGGCGGTGCTACTGGCACGGCCGGCACTGACAGGTATGCCTGATACACAGCCGCGCATCGCCGTAGTACCCGGGGTTGACCTTGCCGCCGCCCAACGCAGCGCTGGCAATGCCGACGCGCAGTGGCTATGGCTGGCGGCTGGCTTCCCGTCCATCGACAACACAGCAATACCGCGGGGCCCACAGCCACTGTCCAGCCTGCTGCGCGAGCTGGACGCCAGCCTGCCGGCCGATGCGCCGCTTACCGTGGTTGTTCCCTCGGTGCTTGATGGACTGGACGCACAACGGCCACAGCTCTCGCGTGCGGTGCGCTGGCAGGTGCTTGAGCAGGATGCTGCCGCCACCAAGCCAATCGCCGTTGCCGCACCTGAACTGCAGATCCGTCATGACGAAGCTGGCAAGCAAGGCATGCGCTATCTCAATGCAGTTGCCAGCGCATGGCGAGGAACCAAACCAGAGACGGCAGACGACACCGTCGCCTTCAGCAATGACAACAAATTGCACGTCTGGCTGACGGCCAAGCCGCTGCCCGCCGATACAAGCGCATGGCTGCAACGCGGCGGCCGCCTGCTTGTGGATGCACGCACGCCGATACCCGCCGATGCCCAACGCGCGCCGCTATGGCGCGATGCCAACGGCGTACTGGTCATTGAACAGATCAGCACGCCACAAGGCCAGTGGCTGCGCTGGGCAGCGCCGTTACAGCCGGCAAGCCTGCCGGTGTTGCTTGATGCGGATTTCCCGAACGACCTGCGCGCCGTGCTGCAGGCTGTACCCACGCCGCGACGTGCCCTGGCAGCAACGATGCAGCCGAACACCGGTGCTACGCCGTACGCACAGCCTGCAACCGAGCTGGGCCACTGGCTGCTGTTAGCAATCGCCTTGTTGTTCCTGTTTGAGCGCTGGTGGGCCAGCGCGCCGCGTCGCCGAGGCCAGGTATGAACGCGTCTGCGCTGCTGCGCGCTGCACGGCGACGCACGCTGCTGATTGGCTTGCTCGCCGGACTGCCGCTGGCCTTGGCTGTCGGCGTGCTGGCAACGCGCATGTTCGGCCTCGAAGCCGCTTACATGATCACCACGGCGGGCTTGCTGGTTGCCGCAGGCGTCGCGGTATGGCGTGCGCGACGGCTGGATGCGCGCTGGCTGGTCGCACGTCTGAACGACCATCCGCGTTTCGAGGACAGTGCTGACCTGCTGTTCGCCGCAGCGTCCACGCTCAACCCGTTGCAGCAACGCCAGCGCCGCCATATCGAGCAGCGCCTGCAAGGCAATCCGCCGGACCTGCGTCCTCGCTGGCCCGGGCAACGACTGCTGTTGTGCCTGTTGGCTGCCGCGCTGATAGCGGGTACCGCACTTCTTTGGCCAAGCGCTACAGCCAACCCTCCGGTTGCCGCCGGTGGAGGCGCCAACGAAACTGCTGCGGCGGACAGCACACCTGCATTGCGCGGCAGCTGGCTGCAGGTCACGCCTCCGGCGTACAGCGGCCAGGCGGCAGTAGCTGGCGACAAGCTCGACGCACGCGCCCTGCAAGGCAGCCGTCTGCAGTGGCGTCTGCAGTTCGCACCGCAGCCACAGCACGCGTGGCTGCAGTTCCACGACGGCCGCCGGCTGGCATTGCAGCGCGATGGCGATTACTGGCGCGCTAGCGAGGTGTTGCAGCGTGCAGGCCTGTACCGCATCCAGACCGAACCGGCGATGGCGGCCGCCGGACGCGCCTATCGTCTTGATGTGGTGATCGATCGTCCGCCGCAGGTCAAAGTCATCGAGCCCGCACAGACCCTCAATCAAGCCGCACCGCGTCAGCGCACATGGCAACTGCGTTTCGAGGCCACCGATGATTTCGGCGTGAACAACGCTGCGACGTTGGATATCACCACCGCAAAAGGCAGCGGTGAGAACATCACTTTCCAGCAGCGCCAGCTGACACTGAGCGGCAGCGGCCCGACGACGGCGCGACGCTTCGCCTACAGCGCCGACCTGGCCGCGCTCGGCCTGGAACCCGGCGATGAAGTTGTCGCGCGCCTGAGCGTCCGCGACAACCGCAGCCCGCAGCCACAGGAGGCGCGCAGCGCCAGCCTGATCCTGCGCCTGCCCAGCGAGCAGCAGGTACAGGCCAGCGATCTGGAAGGCGCGATCAAGAAGGTGATGCCGGCCTACTTCCGCAGCCAGCGGCAGATCATCATCGACGCCGAAGCTTTGCTCAAGCAGCGCGGCAGCCTCGATGCGGACACTTTCATAAAGCGCTCCGATGCGATCGGCGTCGACCAGCGCATCCTGCGCCTGCGCTACGGCCAGTTCCTCGGCGAAGAAGCCGAAGGTGGTGCGAAGGCACCGCCGACCGGCGACCTGCCGACCAGCGATGCCACAAGCGCCGAAGGACATGCGGATCACGCCGATCATGCTGACGATGACGGCCATGACCACGGCAATGCAGCAGAGGGCACACCGGTATTCGGCAGCGCCACCGATGTGCTGTCCGAATACGGCCATACCCACGACCACGCCGAAGCCGCCACCCTGCTCGATCCGCAGACCCGCGCCATCCTCAAGTCCGCGCTCGACCAGATGTGGCAGTCCGAGGGTCATCTGCGCCAGGGCCACCCGGACCAGGCACTGCCATACGCCTATAAAGCCCTGGCCTTCATCAAGCAGGTGCAGCAGGCCGAGCGTATCTATCTGGCGCGCGTGGGCAGTGAACTACCGTCCATCGACATGGCCCGGCGCATGACCGGCAAGCGCGATGGGCTTGGCAATCGCGCTGCGCAGCTGACGGCGCGACCTGCAGGTGATGCCGTCGTCGCCAACGCATGGCATGCATTGGCTTCCAGCGACGGCAGCGTTGATCTGGATGCCTTGTCGCATTGGCTGGACGCACACCCCAACGCCGTGCCCGATCCGCTGGACGTCGTCGCAGCGATAGACGCGCTGCGTCAGCAGCCCGATTGCCGCACATGCCGCAACGAACTGCGTGCGCAACTGTGGCCGGCCCTGCGTCGCGCCGACGGGCCGCCCGCGCGCCGCAATGCAGCGGATGCCGTCGGTCGCCGCTACCTTGAAGCACTCTCGGCGCCGCAGGAGCCAGCACGATGACGCCCTGGCTCCCGCTCGTCCTGATCACACTGGCCGTCGTGCTGGGCAGCCTGCGCTTCGCGCTGTCGCCACGGCCGCGCACACCGCGTCTCGCCGCCTTGTTGTTGCTGCAGCTTGCTGCCGCTGTGTTGCTGTACTTCACCCTGTATCCACCATCACGCTCCGGTCGCGCGGGGACGCTGGTGGTTGCCACGGCAGGCGCAAGCACGGCGGAGGTTGCGGCCGTACCGGCAGCAACCTATGTGCGCCTGCCGGAAGCGGCGGCACTGACATCTGCGACGGCAGTGCCGGATCTCGCAACCGCACTGCGCCAGCACCCAGGTACACGCGAGCTGGTGATCGTCGGCCAGGGCCTGCCAGCACGTGATCGTGAAATCGCGCTGCCGCCGCTGCGTTTCCTGCCCGGCCCTGCACCACGGGGGCTGGTGGAGTTGCAGCCGCCGCCGTTGCTCGCGCCGGGTGCGGCCTTCACCGTGCACAGCCGCGTGCAGGGCATGCCCGATGTGCGCGTGGAACTGCTGGACCCTGCCGCTCATCGTGTCGATATCAGCGCCATTGACGCAGCAGGCCGAGCGAGCTCGCGTGCCAGCGCGCGCGAACCCGGCGATGTGGTCTTCACGCTGCGCGTGTTGGATGCCGGCGGCAAGGTGCTGGACCAACTTCCGGTGCCTGTGCGTGTACGCGCAGGCACAGCTCCCAGCATCCGCGTTCTCGCCGGTGCCCCTGGCCCTGAACTGAAGTATCTGCAACGTTGGGGCAGCGATATCGGTGCAACGCTGCAGACCAGCATGTTGATCGGTGGCGGCCTGCAGATGGGTGATGCGCCGGCCTCACTCGATGCAGCCAGTCTCGCCCGCCTGGACCTGCTGCTGCTTGATGAGCGCCGTCTTGCGGCCTTGTCATCCGCACAGCGTGCGGCAATCACCGAGGCGATACGCGGCGGACTGGGTGTACTGGTCCGTACCAGCGGTGCCTTGGACGGCAGCGCGCGCCGCGCGTTGCGCGAATGGGGCCTGGAGACACGCGGCGGTGACCAGACCAAACCGGTCGCACTACGCAGCATCACCGATGCCGAACAGAACAGAACCACGCTCACGGTCGAGCGCTTCAATCTGGAATTCAGCAGCGCTGATGTCGTGCCCTTGCTGCGCGCCGCGGACGGCAGCGCGATAGGTGGCTGGCGCGCACTTGGCCTGGGCAGGGTTGGCGTGCTGCCGATCACTGACAGCTATGCGCTGGTGCTCTCGGGTCATGCCGACGCACACGCCGAGCTGTGGAACGCCGCCTTGGCGAGCACAGCCCGATCGCTTGCGGATTCGCCCACGCTGCCATTGCCCGCCTGGGCCTGGAGTGGCGAACGCATCAGCCTCTGCGGACTGACCGCTCCGGCGCAGATGGTCGCCGAGGACGGGAGCCGTACCGAACTACTGCCCGACCCTTCCGCTGGCAACTGTGTTGCGGCGTGGCCACAGATGGCCGGATGGCACCGCGTTGAAGCAGGCGAACAGCAGCAGAGCATGCTGCTGCTGGATCCGGAGAAAGCAGTCGCATTGCATGCGCAACAGATGCGCGATGCGACGTTTGCATTGAGCGGCAGTGCTGTGCGTACAACCCCACTGCCAATCCCGGGGCCACGCTGGCCCTGGTTGCTGGGGTTCGTGCTGATCGCCTCCCTGCTTTGGTGGCTGGAGCGCAGGCGAACAGGTGGAGCGGCAGCGCAAGACTGAAGTGAGTGATGGCTTGGAAAGAGCAACATCAACAACGCCCCCTTCCGCCCTTCGGGCACCTTCCCCCGCATGCGTGGAAAGGCAAGTCAGCACATAACGTGTCGGAGCCCATGATCAGCCCCCTCCCTTTGCCGCAGGCAAGGGGGTGAAGAAGGCCTGCTTGCGCGCCATTGGCGCGCGGCCTGATGAACGACCGAAGGCTGCGCCTTCGGGCCGGACGGGTTGGGGAGGGGTGCCTTTCGCTTTGGATTGCGGTGGCACCCACATGCAACCCATCCAACAACTCCTTGAACCCCATCACTGATTGACCCCGGCCTTCACCCACACGCAAAACCGCTGCGGTAGAACCACACACGCAGGGGGTTCCAAGCTTTGGGGGTTCTACCGATGATGCACCGTCATACCGCCGTGCTGCTGTCTGCCGTCATCACCAGTGCCGCAATTGTTCCCGCACTTGCCCAAACCACGATCAAGGCGCCCGTTGCCAACAACGAACAGGTGCTGGACATGCAATTGAAAATGGAAGAAGCACGCATGCTGCCCTTGCGGGCGATGTACGCGCGCTACTTCCAGCAAGCGTATCGCCGCTACCCCGGCATCCCGCGCGGCACGCTTGAGTCGCTGGCGTTCGTGCAGAGCCGCTGGTCGCCACTGCAACCCGATGCACCTGAACAGGATCAGGCGCATCTGCGCATGCCGCCCGCCTGGGGCGTGATGGGTTTGTATGCCGGTGGCGGCTTCGAGGACCAGGTTGGCGAAGCCGCCAAGCTGCTTGGCGTGTCCACAACTGCCGTGCGCAACGACGCGGCAACCAATATCCTCGCAGCCGCTGCGTTGTTGGATGCGCAGATCCGCCTGGACCATCCCGAAGCCGGCGCTGGCAGCGCGCCGGCACCTGAAGCAATCCGTCCCGCGCTGATGCGCTACGCAGGCTATGCGCCTCGCGGCAGCGGCCTGGCTGCACGCAGCGCCGTCGACGACTATGCACGCACCAGCTTTGCCTACGATGTGCTGCTGGCGCAGGACCGCGGCGTCAATGATCGCGGCATCGTCGTACCCGAGCGTGCCATCGCCTGGGAGCTGGCCTTCGACGCGCCGCAACTGGTTACCTTGCGCGCACCGATGGTGCGCGTGGATGTGAGCAGGGATCGCATCGAGACCGACGCGTTCCGTATCGACCCGATCAGCGAAACCCTGCAGGCAGCACTGCGGCCGGAGACACCGCCGTCAGCCCTGCGCTGGATGCCAGCATCCAGAGCGCCGACTATGGCCCCGCGATCTGGAGCGCCGCCTCGACCTCCAACTACGCGGCATCGCGTTCGGCAGCGATCAGTGCAGTGACCATCCACACCACGCAGGGCAGCTACGCCGGCACCATCTCCTGGTTCAAGAACGCCTCCGCGCAGGTCAGCGCGCACTATGTCATCCGTTCCTCCGACGGACAGGTGACGCAGATGGTGCGCAACGCCGACACGGCCTGGCATGTGCGCAACCAGAACAGCTACACCTTGGGCGTCGAGCACGAGGGCTACGTCGACAACAGTTCCTGGTATACCAACGCCATGTATGACGCCTCGGCGGCGCTGGTACGCAGTTTCTGCGCCAACTACAGCGCGATAAGTTGCGCCAGCGCCTACAGCGGTGCATCCAGCAGCGGCATCAACGTGTTGGCCACCAGCGTCAAGATCAAGGGCCACCAGCATTACAGCGGGCAGACGCATACCGACCCGGGCATCAACTGGAACTGGTCGAAGTACTACGCGCTGCTGAATCCGGGCAGCGGCGGTGGCGCCGGCACGGTCACGTACCTGGATCGCTTCGAGAGCAGCGTCGGCCATTTCGATACCAGCCCCAGCTATTCGGGTAGCACTACCGGTATCAGCACGGCCTCGACAGCCACACGGGATTGCACCACGCAGAAGAACGGGAGCTGTTCGTTGCGGGTGCTGCTGAAGGACAACACCGCGAGCGCCGCAGATTGGGCAGTGCGCTTGTTATCGGGCAGCGGTGCACCTGCCAGCAACACCGCATTGACACGTGCCAATGGGGTTGTTGGCTTCTGGGTGTGGAGTGGCGGCACCGGAACCACGGTTGGCATCGGCATCGACGACAGTGATGGCACCGAGCGTTCAAGCAGCAAGGCCATCGCTGCCAATACCTGGACCTATGTGTCGTGGTCATTGAACGACGCAGCGCAGTGGAATGCGTGGGTGAATGGCAATGGGGCGATCACCGGCAGCAATGTCACGCTGGATGCGATCTGGCTATACCACGCCAACACCGCGTATGACCTCAATGTGTATATCGATGATGTGCAGATAGCGAATTGATCTGCCTGGGGCCGACGGCCCTACCTGTAGAGCGCAGCCGTGCTGTGCTGTGGCTTTCCTTGCAAGGCCCTGCCGAGCATGGCTCGGCACTACAGGTGCCGGCTGCCTTTGCCTTTGCCTTTGGCTTCGGCTTCGGCTTCGGCTTCGGCTTCGGCTTTAGCTTTAGCTTTAGCCCTTCTCCCGCTTGCGGGAGAAAGGTTGGGATGAGGGGAGGCTGTTGATCTTGCTGGTAAAGCCCCCTGCCGAGCATGGCTCGGCACTACAGGAACTGCTTCGGCTGTAGCCCTTCTCCCGCTTGCGGGAGAAGGGTTGGGATGAGGGGGAGGCTGTTGATCTTGCTGGTAAAGCCCCTGCCGAGCATGGCTCGGCACTACAGGAACTGCGTCGGCTGTAGCCCTTCTCCCGCTTGCGGGAGAAGGGTTGGGATGAGGGGAAGCTTTGATCTTGCTGGCAAGACCCCTGCCGAGCATGGCTCGGCACTACAGTCCCCGTTTATTTGCGGGCGGTGAAGATGGGCGTGAGGTAATCGGTGCGGCCCTCGATCCGCTCCAGCGTCGGGTAACGCAGGCCACCGTGGTAGTCGATGCTCAGCGTGCGGTAAACATCCACTTCCTTCACCAGCAGGCGCACCGGTTGCTTGCTGTCCTTGGCCGCACGCACGGCTTCCTCCAGCTCGTCGGCGCTGTACTGCAGGTCGTTCACTGCCAACACCTGCATGCCGGTGCCGACGCCGGCATTGAACGCAGCGCTGTCCCAACGCACTTCATTGACGTAACCGGCTGGGCTCAAGGACACGCCCAATGAATAGATGAAGTTGGCACCACGGCCCTTCATCGTCGCCTTGAAGTAGGCGCTGGGCTTGTCCTTGTAGACCAGCTTCCAGCCAGCCGCTTCGATGCCGCCGACCAGGCCGGTCCTACGTTCGAGACGATCACGCAGGAACTGCGACCAGTCACCGGTCGGCTGCACCTGCTCCAGGGTCGCGGCGACGTCGTCGTAGGTATAGGTATCCGGGCGCTCCCACTGACCGTCGTTCTGGCCAAAGAAGGCCTTGGCGAAATCATCAAGGCTGCGCTTGCCGCCACTGAGCGTGCGCAGGCGCACATCGGCTTCCAGCCACAGCATCTGCCCGCCCTGGTAGTAGTCCTCGCTCATCTGGTAGCCGCGGTACGGCTTGGGTTTGCGGCGGGCGATCACCGGGTCGTTGGTGGTGTCGCCCAGCGAACGCCACTCCAGGCCGGGGCGGTTGTCTGCATACGTTGCAGCAACCATCGCCAGCGCATCACGCGAGGCGTCCAAAGGTCGGATACCAGCGCGCGCGGTCAGCACATTGCCCCAGTACTGGGTCTGCCCTTCGTAGACCCACAGCAGGCTGCCCTGCATCGGCACGTTGTAGTTCAGCGTGGCCAAGTCGGCCGGACGACGGTACTTGCCGTCCCAGGAGTGGGTGTACTCATGGCCGAGCAGATCACTGCTACCGACCTTGGCATCCCAACCGCTGAAGTAATCGCGGTCTTCGCTGTTCTCGCTGGAACGCTGGTGTTCCAGGCCGATACCGCCGAGCTGGTTGGTCACCGCGAACAGGAAATCGTAGTGGTCGTAGTGCTCGGCACCGAACAGCTTGCGTGCCTGGGTTACCAGCGCGCGGTGCTGCTCGATGTGCTCGGGCTTGGCTTCCAGATCCTTTGCCCGGTCGGCAAACACGTTCAAGCGCACCGGGCGCGTACCGGCCGGGGCCAGATCGAACATGCGGTGGTAACGCCCAGCGAACACCGGTGAATCCACCAGGATTTCCAGATTGGTCGGTGCGTAGTTGACGGTGTCCCCGTTGCGGCTGGCCACGGTCAGGGCGCTGGCTGCATCCCAGCCCTGCGGGTAACGCGCACTGGCTTGGTAAGTGATGGCATGTGCGGCGTGACCGGCCGGGTACAGCAGCATCGCGTTCCACTGCAGGTTGAGCATGTTGGGCGTCATCACCGTGCGTCCCTGGGCCGAGTCGGTGGGACTGAGGAACTGGAAGTCCATGCGCAGCTCATTGACGCCTTCGGGCACCTGCACGTTGAAGGTGTAGACATCGAGCGGGTCGCGTACCCATTCCAGACGCTGGCCGTTGGCGTTGATCACCAGCCCGGCCAGCTTTTCGATCTGGCCGCTGGGCGAATGGCTGCCCGGCAACCAGGCCGGGTAATGGAAGCGCTGCAGGCCCGGCTGCACCGGTACGGTCTGCCGCACCTTGAACACGCGCTGGCCCAGGTCGGTGGCGTCCACTTCGAGGCGGATGGTGCCCGGATACGCGGCCTCGCTGATCTTCACCCCGCGTGCGTCCACGTCAGCCACCGCCGGCGCCGCATTGGCCAAACCCATGGCGGCCATCAGGGCCAACCCCAGTACTGCAGGACGGAACACATGCATCACCAACCTCTCGCTTGTCTGAGAAGGCCATGATGCGGCAAGCCTGCACTGCGTGACACGGGCCGATGGTCATCAGCACATCACCGTAGTGCCGAGCCATGCTCGGCAAGGGCCTTATGCACCAACCAATGATCACCAGATTGCCCGGTTTTGTAGGAGCGGCGTCAGCCGCGAAGCCACGAATGCCTACAAGCTGGACATTCGTGGCGTTTGCTATCTGGCCGGGTTGGATCTGGCTGTCTGCTGCTCCGGTGGGAGCAGTGGCTTCGCGGCTCACGCCGCTCCTACAAACAGCTGTCAGGTTCTTACAAATATCTCCACTCGCCGATTCAGCTGCCTGCCGCTGGGGTTGTCCCTGCCATTGGCCTCATTCGGTGCAACCGGCTGCGATTCACCGTAGCCGTGTGCCGCCGCGTCGGTGGCACTGCCACGCTGGCGCAATGCCGCAAGCACGGCCTGGGCACGGCGCTCGGACAGATCCTGGTTGTAGTCGTCGCTGCCCTTGGCATCGGTGTGACCACGGATCTCCATCGCGCTGGATGGCACTTTACCCAGCGCCGTCGCCAGCACATCCAACACCTTGCCGGCATCAGGACGGATGATGTCCTTGTCGAAATCGAACAGCACCTTGTCGTTGAGGGTGATCACGTAGCCGCACGGCGCACCGGACGGTTTGAACTTGTCCAGCAGCGGGAACTTCCCGGCGGGCGGCAACGGCGGCAGCGGTGCCATCTTCACTTCGCGCGGCAGCGCACCGATCGTGCCGGTGCCGTCGCCGCGGTTTTCGACGATGCCTTCAGGACCACCGATCCACTTGCCCGAGCCGTCGGCGTTGATCTCGATGTTGCCATCGCTGCCAACCCAACTGCCCGAACCATCGCCATGGTTCTCGATGCTGCCGAAGCCACCGACCCAGCTGCCGGCGCCCTTGCCGTCCAGCTCGATGTTGCCGTGCGCGCCCACATAGGTACCAGAGCCATCGGCATTCACTTCGAAGGTGCCTGCCTCGTTGACCACGCTACCGCTGCCATCCGGCTTTACTTCCACCACGCCGTCACCGGTCACCGCCTGGCCACTGCCATCGGCACCGATATTGAACACGCCATGGCCACCGACGCGCTCCAGGTTGCCTTGCGCGTCGACATTGGTGAAGCCGCTTTCGTTGACCAGTCCACCATCGGTGGCGCAGTTGGCCGGGCGCACGCTGATGCCGGCGACCGGATCGATCAATGATTGCATCGACAGCTCCAGCCGCTTCTGTGCCGGGCCGCTGCCGATGATGCTGGGCACCATGATGGTCGGTATCACCGGGAATTCGATGCTGCCTGCGGTCAGCACTTCCGCGTTGGAGGCCGTTGGTGCAGCGGTCGCCGCAGGCGCAGCTTCCGGCGTTGCAGCAACAGGTTGATCGGCAGGCGCATCGCGCCCGCAGGCGGCGACAAGAACACTGAGACACGCCAGTGACACGGCAGCAACACGCATGCAGCAACTCCGTTTGTGCGAAGCGCTCATTCTTGCCAAAGCGCCGTTCAATTTCCGTGACCACCGCTTGGCGGTCGGTGCCTCGATCAGGATTCATCCAGCGCAGCGAAGGACGCCGCCAGGTGATCAATGAACAAACGCACCGACGGCAACAAGCCGCGACGAGAGGGAAACACCGCGTGGATGATTTCCTTCGGCGGCGCCCAGTCCGGGGCCACGTTGACCAATTGCCCTGCATCCAGCGCATCGCGCACGATCATCGTTGGCAACTGTGCAACGCCGACACCCGCCAGTGCCGCGGCGCGCAACGCCATCATGCCGCGGGTGATCAAACGCGGATGATGCGGCACTTCGGCAGTCGCACCATCCGGGCCGATCAAGCGCCAGACATGCTCAGCCTGCGGCACCCCCAAGGCAACGCTGGGCAGTAGATGAAGATCGGCCGGGCCATGCGAATGCCCGTGCGTTTCGAGCAACGACGGCGCGGCCACCAGGCACTGGGTACGTTCGCCCAAGACCTTCAGCACCAGTTCGCTGTCCTCCAACGGCGGCGGGCGCACGCGGATGGCCACATCCACGCCTTCGGCGATGACATCGACGCGGCGATTGGTCGCGTCCAGGTGCACTTCCACATCCGGGCAGTGCGCCATGAAGTCAGCCACCATCGCCGCCACCCGGAAATCCAGCAGCATGGTCGGGCAGCTCACCCGCACCACGCCACGCGGCTGCGAGCGGGTCAGCTCGATGGATTCGGCCGCGGCTTCGGCCTCCACCAGCATCGCCCGGCAATGTGCATGGAAGGTCTGACCGACCTCGGTCACCGAGAAGTGGCGGGTGGAACGCTGGATCAGGCGCACGCCCAGCCGTTCCTCCAGCAGGGCGATACGCCGGCTCAGCTTGGATTTGGGCTCGCCCAGCGCGCGGCCGGCCGGGGCAAAGCCGCCGTGCTCGACCACCTTGGCAAAGTAGTACAGGTCGTTCAGGTCGAGCATTTCGGCTCCAGCGTTCACCAAATAGGACTATCAGACCATTTTTTTCCACCTACCGGCATGATCGTCCCAAATCTAATCTTTTCTCCATCGTCGGCGCCCCCCGCGCCGCCAAAGGAGCAGACAGATGAAGAAGATCAGTGGCCTGTACAGCGCGCCCCGCCCGCATTGGGTCGGTGATGGCTTCCCGGTCCGTTCGTTGTTCTCGTACAACACCCACGGCCGCCAGCTCAGCCCCTTCCTGCTGCTGGACCATGCAGGCCCGGCCGAGTTCGAGCCGGCGCAGACCCCGCGCGGCGTCGGCCAGCATCCACACCGTGGTTTCGAGACCGTCACCATCGTCTATGACGGTGAAGTGGCGCACCGCGACTCCACCGGCGCCGGTGGCGAGATCGGCCCCGGTGACGTGCAGTGGATGACCGCTGCCTCGGGCATCCTGCATGAGGAATTCCACTCCGAAGCCTTCACCCAGCGTGGCGGCAAGCTGGAAATGGTGCAGCTGTGGGTCAACCTGCCGGCCAAGGACAAGATGGCCGCGCCGGGCTACCAGAACATCAGCAACGCCGACATCCCGGTGGTGCCGCTGGCCGATGGCGCCGGCACGGTGCGGGTGATCGCCGGCGAGTTCGGCGGCCAGCGCGGCCCGGCCCGCACGCATACGCCGATGGACGTGTGGGACATGCGCCTGTCGCGTGACCAGCACACCACCCTGCAGTTCGCGCAGGGCCACACCGTGGCGATGGTGATCCTGCACGGCACCGTGCTGCTCAACGGCAGCCAGGTCGCCCGCGAAGGCCAGCTGGTGCTGCTCGACCGGCAGGCCGGCGAAGTGCAGCTGGAAGCCAATGCCGACGCCACCGTGCTGGTACTGGCCGGTGAGCCGATCGATGAACCCATCGCCGGCTACGGCCCGTTCGTGATGAACACCCAGGAAGAAATCCGCCAGGCGATGGATGACTTCAACTCCGGCCGCTTCGGCCAGATGGCAGCGTAATGCTCAAGCCCCTCTCCCGTCTGCGGGAGAGGGGTTGGGGTGAGGGCGAACGAAGCCTGCACCCGTCAGAACCTCCTCCGCCTGAACCGCATCACAAAAGCAACGCGCTTCGCGCGCTCCCCTCTTCCGGCCCTTCGGGCCACCTTCTCCCACATGGGGAGAAGGGACATAGCACTTCAACCCATCGGAGCCTCCCATGAGCAAGCCTTACACCCGCCTCGACAAAGACAACGTCGCCGTCCTGCTGGTCGATCACCAGACCGGCCTGCTGTCGCTGGTCCGCGACATCGATCCGGACAAGTTCAAGAACAACGTGCTGGCACTGGCCGACATCGCCAAGTACTTCAAGCTGCCGACCATCCTCACCACCAGTTTCGAGAACGGCCCCAACGGCCCGCTGGTGCCGGAGCTGAAGGCCTTGTTCCCGGATGCGCCGTATATCGCCCGCCCCGGCCAGATCAATGCCTGGGACAACGAAGACTTCGTCAAGGCGGTCAAGGCCACCGGCAAGAAGCAGCTGCTGGTTGCCGGCGTGGTCACCGAGGTCTGCGTGGCCTTCCCGGCGTTGTCGGCGCTGGCCGAGGACTTCGAGGTGTTCGTCGTCGCCGATGCGTCCGGCACCTTCAACAGCATGACCCAACAAGCTGCCTGGAGCCGCATGGAGCAGGCCGGCGCACAGCTGATGACCTGGTTCGGCGTGGCCTGCGAACTGCACCGCGACTGGCGCAACGACGTGGAAGGCCTGGGTGCATTGTTCTCCAACCACATCCCCGACTACCGCAACCTGATCACCAGCTACACCACACTGACTACCGGCAAGTAAACCGCTGGGTAAGCACGAAGACGCCGCTTCGCCGCAAGCGGCGTCTTCGCATGAATACGCGGGCACTATCCGAAGGTCCAGTTCCGCGCATCATCGCTGCCGCGTTACCGTCCCCGGGTTGCTTCCCCACGGTATCCGCCCCATGCAGCCCACCACCCAAGACACCGCCTCGGCGCGCTTTGCGATCCGCTGTGCGAATTTCGCCGAACGCTGGTTCCCCGACTCCTGGGTGTTCGCCGCCCTCGCCCTGGCCGCAGTCTCGCTGGCCGCGCTGTCCATTGGCGCCGCCCCCACCGACACCGCCAAGGCCTTCGGTGACGGCTTCTGGAGCCTGATCCCCTTCACCATGCAGATGGCCTTCGTGGTGATCGGCGGCTATGTCGTGGCATCTTCCGGCCCGGCCTCGCACTTGATCAATCGGCTGGCCCGCGTGCCGAAGAACGGCCGCAGTGCGGTCGCACTGGTCGCCATCGTGTCGATGACCGCATCATTGTTGAACTGGGGCCTGAGCCTGGTGTTCGCCGGCCTGCTGGTGCGCGCACTGGCCCGCCGCAGCGAGCTGAAGATGGATTACCGCGCCGCTGGTGCGGCGGCGTATCTCGGCCTCGGTGCGGTGTGGGCCTTGGGCCTGTCCTCGTCGGCCGCGCAGCTGCAGGCCAACCCGGCCAGCCTGCCGCCGTCGATCCTGTCGATCACCGGCGTGATCCCGTTTACCGAAACCATCTTCCTGTGGCAGTCCGGCGTACTGCTGGCCGCGTTGGTAGTGGTATCGCTGATCATTTCCTACGTCACCGCACCGGCCGCCAACTCCGCGCGTGATGCCGCCGACTGCGGCGTGGATGTCATGAGCGATGCCGCACCGATCAAAACCAAGCCGACCCGTCCCGGCGAGTGGTTGGAGCACAGCCCGCTGCTGATCCTGCTGCTGGTCGCCCTGGCCGCTGGTTGGTTGATCCACGAATTCAGCACCAAACCGGCGATCCAGGCGATCTCCGGCTTGAACACCTACAACCTGCTGTTCCTGATGGCCGGTGCGTTGCTGCATTGGCGTCCCCGCAGCTTTCTCGATGCGGTCTCACGCGCCGTGCCCTCGACCACCGGCGTGCTGATCCAGTTCCCGCTGTACGGCTCCATCGCCGCCATCATGACTACGGTCAACGGCAGCGAAGGCCATAGCGTGGCCCACATCATCTCCACCTTCTTCACCCAGATCGCCAGCCACGACACCTACGCGCTGCTGATGGGCAGCTACTCGGCTGTGCTGGGCTTCTTCATCCCGTCCGGCGGTGGCAAGTGGATCATCGAAGCCCCGTACGTGATGCAGGTGGCCAATGAACTGCATTACCACCTCGGCTGGTCGGTGCAGATCTACAACGCCGCCGAAGCCCTGCCCAACCTGATCAACCCGTTCTACATGCTGCCGCTGCTCGGCGTACTCGGCCTGAAGGCGCGCGACCTGATCGGCTTCACCTTCGTGCAGTTGCTGGTGCATACCCCGCTGGTATTGCTGCTGTTGTGGGCACTGGGTGCGACGCTGGCGTATACGCCACCTGTAATGCCTTGATGGGTTATCGCAATTACTGAAAGCAGAACGCCACGCAATGCGTGGCGTTCTGCTTTCTTGCAACTGGATGGATGAAATCAAAATCAAGGGCATGCAAGCGCCCCCTCCCAACCTCCCCCTTGGCTTCGCCAAAGGGGAGGAGCAGAGCAGCGCAGCCTTCCGCCCCCTCCCTTTCGCCGGAGGCGAAGGGGAGGGTTGGGGAGGGGTAGCTCTTGATCTCCGCCAACATCCATATGACTTCCCACCCATTGCATCCCCACCAGTAACTGCCACGATTCCACAGCCACCACCCGTCAGGAACCGACCATGCTGTCAGCCGCACTACGCGTGTTTGTTGTGGGAGTGCTTTGTGTCGCCGGCAACGTCGCGGCGGCGCCACCGGATGCGACCGCCCTGCAGGCCATCGAGGCCACCGCATACGACTACATGGACGGCCAGCTGGAAGGCGATGTCGCACGGGTGACGCGTGCGCTGCATCCGGACCTGGCCAAGCGCAACCTCGTTGCCAATCCGAATGAAACCCTTGGCCTGGGCCGGATGAGTTCGGATGAGCTGATCCGCTTCACCCGCGAGGGCGCGCTGAAGACGCCGCGCGAGCAGTGGCAGCGCACGGTGACGGTGCTGCAGGTGGACGAGGATATCGCCACTGTGCGGCTGGAGAGCCCATGGTTCATCGATCACTTGCAGATGGGCCGGTTTGACGGGCGCTGGGTGATCGTCAATGCCTTGTCGCATCGGAAGGTGCGGGGTTCCTGAGTCGGGTGGTTTGGACTTTGGGTCTACGTGCCAGAAGCTTCCCCCCACCCCAACCCCTCCCCCGCAGGCGGGAGAGGGGCTTTACTTCGTTTTGAATTTTTCTTGAACTGATACTGAACGAAGCCGGAAAACCCCGTTATCGTATGCGGCTTCCAACCGTTGCCCGCCGCGCCAGCCATGAGCCAGACCGAAGTCGTGCATTCCAGTTCCGAACACGGTGCCTGCGAGAACTGCCGCACGCCGCTGCAGGGCCACTACTGCCATGGCTGCGGGCAGTCGGCGCATAACCCGCTGAAGAACTTCGGGCATGCGGTCGAGGAGGTGTTCGAATCGTTCTGGCATCTGGATGGGCGCATTTTCCGCACCCTGCGCGATCTGCTGGTGCCGGGCCGGATTGCCGTCAACTTCCTCAAGGGCCAGCGCGTCGGCTATGTGCAGCCGCTGCGGCTGTTCGTGATCCTCACCCTGTTCACCTTCTTCGTCGGCAAGCTGACCCTGCACAGCGATGACTTCGGCACCGGCAGCAATGCCGATCCGGCCTTCGCCAAGGCACAGACCGTGGCCGAGGTGGAAGCCGTGCGCGCCACCCAGGTGGCGCAGATCGAGCAACAGCAGAAGACGAACCCTGCGGCGGCGCCAGCGCTTGCCATTGCCATGGCAGCGATCAACACCTCAGCTGCGCAGCGCACGGCGGAACTCGAAGCAAACACGCAGCCATCCGCACGCAGCGCTACCGACTCGGCGCTGGCGCGCGCCAACGACGCAGCGGACCGCGTCAGCGCCGAGAAGAAGGCCGTCTTCATCAATGTCCCGGTCAACGGCAAACCCTGGGACGCCGAGACCAACCCCATCGTGCTGGAGGGCTGGCCGAAATTCGTCAGCAACTGGTTGAACCGTCGCCTGGCCAATGGCCAGGCCAACGTCGAGCGCATGGGCAACAAGACCGATCTGTATGTCCAGGCCATCCTGACCTCACTGCCCGGCGCGCTGTTCTTCCTGATGCCGATCTTCGCGCTGGTGTTGCGCGTTGCTTACATCCTGCGGCGGCCGATGGGCTATCTGGAGCATCTGGTGGTGGCGCTGTACAGCCACTGCTGGTTGATGCTGGTGCTGCTGACCACCTTCCTCATCGCCGGTATCAGCGGCGCGATCGGCAATGCGGTGGTCAGCGCGATCTGCGCCTGGCTGTACGTGCTGTTGTGGCTGGCGGTGCCGGTCTACCTGTTCTGGATGCAGCAGCGCGTATACGGCGGCAATCCGATCCTGACGCTGCTGCGCTACAGCTTCATCGGTTTCATCTATTTCTTCCTGGTCACCTTCGTGGTGATGTACGCGGTGCTGGCCGGCGTATCGGCTTGAAGCCGGTTTGAAACCACGCAGCATTGCAATTGAGCGAAGTGCGATTGGCTCGTGTAGCCCGGGTAAGCGCAGCGCACCCGGGGCTGTTGGCGCGTGGTCGGACTGACGTTGTGTTCCCCCACTTCCCGGGTGCGCTGCGCTTACCCGAGCTACGGCCTGACGGTTCAGGCCTGCGTTGCCTGCATCCAGCCTTTGCGCGCAGCAGCTGAGTGGAAACTCCAGGCAACAAAGCGGCTCTGCTTGTTGCCCTGCGCCATCGCCACTTCACGTACCTCGGCTGCGCCAACCTTGCCCAGCTGCTTGTGGATATCGGCCAGATGCTCGGTCTTGGCCACCAGTGAACTGAACCACAGCACCTGATGCTGGATATCCACGCTCTCGCGGATCATCCGCCGCAGGAATGAGGCCTCACCACCGGTGCACCACAGCTCTTTGGCCTGGCCACCGAAGTTGAGCGCAGGTGCCTTGCTGGTGCGTGCCTGCGCGCCGCCGAGATTGCGCAGCTTACGCTGACTGCCTTGCGCGGCCTCCTTGGCCGATGCGTGGAACGGCGGGTTGCACAGGGTCACGTGGAAACGCTCATCGGCCTGCAGCAGGCCGACGAACAGATTGCCGCGTGCATGCTGTTGGCGCACTTCAATGATCTGGCCGAGACCATTGGCCTGCACATTGGCATTCGCCGCCTTCAAGGCGTCCGCATCGATATCACTGCCAAGGAAACGCCAGCCGTATTCGGCCTGCCCCAGCAGTGGGTAGATGCAGTTGGCGCCGACGCCGACGTCCAGCACGCGCACGCCGGGGCCGCGTGGGATCGCGCCGTTGTTGTCTGCAGCCAGCAGATCCGCCAGGCCATGCAGGTAGTCGACCCGGCCTGGCACCGGTGGGCACAGGTAACCCTCCGGGATATCCCACTGCTGGATGCCGTAGTCGCTGGCGAGCAGCGCGCGGTTGAGTTCGCGCACGGCGGCCGGGTTGCTGAAATCGATGCTGTCGGTGCCGGCCGGGGTGCGGACCAGGTGCACGCGCAAGGCCGGATTTGCCGCGACCAGGCGCACCAGGTCATAACGGCCCTGGTGACGGTTGCGGGGATGCAGCGGCGCTGCCGATGCGGCATTGGGCTTGGCGCGTGTGCGTTGCGGCGAAGAAGTCATGTGCTTGTTGGATGCCAGTAGCGACAAGCCAGAGGCTTTCACTGTTTGTGGGAGCGGCGTGAGCCGCGAAGCACGTACATCATCAAATGGCACACGCTACCTGCGCTTCAACAGCCTCAGCTTCGCGGTTCACGCCGCTCCCACAACGTGGGATACGGGCGCTGCCAGCTACGACTGCTTTCTACAGCTCCAAACCCTGCACGTTCTGCAGCAGCTGTGCACCCGCTTCACCCACGCGCAACGCCAAGGCCGCGGCAATCGCCGCATGCGCATCGCGCAGCACTTCGGCTTCGTTGCGGCTGGCGTCGATAATCTGCTTGTTGGGCAGCTCCAGCTGCTGGAAGATCAGTCGGCAACGCTCCAGGTTCTGCGCGGTTTCGAAGTGGTTGGGCTTGTCGCCACGCGCGCGGATGCGCTCCAGGCCCTGCTCCGGCTGCAGGTCGAGCAACAGCAGCAAATTCGGGCGCGGCGCGAAGTCGTTGGCCTGCAGCATCTCGTCCAGCGGCAGGCCGGCGGCGCCCTGATAGGCAACCATCGACGGGAAGTAGCGGTCGAGGATGACGATCTCGCCACGGGACAGGGCCGGGGTGATCACCTCTTCCACGTGCTGGCGGCGGTCGTGCAGCAGGTATTCGACCTCCTGCTCCGGGCTCAGCCGGCCGGTAGCGGCGGTGGCGCGCAGGCGGGTGCCCCACGGGCCGTTGGTCGGTTCCTTGCCCAGCACGACCTGTGCCCCTGCAGCGCGCAGGTGCTGGGCCAGTGTGTGGGCAAGCGTGGTCTTGCCAGCGCCATCAATGCCTTCGATGGCAATGAGCAGGCCGCCGGGAATCTGTTGGTTATCCATGGGCGCTACTTTAATCGGATCCGGCCGATACCGCGCGGCTTGACGTCGCGGCCTCCATGCCAGGAACAGCCCCGTATCAGCGTTCCGGCACGGTGCAGCCGTTGATCGCGCAGTAGTCGGCCGCCCGCCGCTGCTCGTCCTCGGTCAGCTCCGGCGGTGGCCGGGCGATCGCGGACTGGATCTGGTCGGGGCCGCCGGTGAGCTTGTTCAGGCCCTGCGCGGCCTTCATCAGGCCATAGCCGATGCCCATCATCAGGTAGCCGCCACTCATGCCGACCTGCTCGGGCGTCGGCGGCTCGCTCCAGTTCTTGCTGAAGCGATTGGGCGCGGCCTGCACCGGGTTCTTGAAGCGATACAGGTCCAGCGGCTCGTCATCTTCGGGCTTGATGGCGCGTACTTCGCCCAGGGTGGTGACGTTGCCTTGCGCCGGCACCTCCACGACATCATTCGGATCGGTTTGCGCGTTGTCGGCATCTTCGGGTTGAACCACCACGGCCCCGGGGGGCGAGGCCGCTGTGCTTGCAGGCACGGCCTGCTGTGCCTGCGCCGTCCCCGCCAGCATCATGCCGGCCAACCATATGCTCCATTTTGCCGGTAATGCCACAGCCACCCACCCTGCCTGTTGCGCGTCGCCTGCAGCATACGCAGGCAGTCCTTCACATTTTGTTGGAACGCCGGCGTCCGTTCAGCATGTCGTAATCCCAATGGGTCTCACGGCGTGAGACACCAATATGCTTCCATATGTTCTTTGATCGGCAGTTGCGTGCATGGCGTTCTCCCTCGCTCCCCGCACCGAAGCCAGCGAACGGGCGCTGGCAACCACCGATGGCCTGCCCTCGCGTGACGGCTCGCTGCTCGGCCAGCGCCTGGCCCGGCGCTACAAGGACCGGGTCACCGGCAGCTTCACCCTTCCCGGCCGCGAAGGCAGCTATGCGCCGATTCCCGATGACGTGCCCGAGGCGCTGAAAGCCGCATTGAAGGCGCGCGGCATCGAACAGCTGTACTCGCACCAGGCCGAGGCCTGGGACGCCAGCCAGCGTGGCGAGCACGTCGCCATCGTCACACCTACCGCCTCCGGCAAATCGCTGTGCTACACCTTGCCGGTGGTCAGCGCGGCGATGCAGGGCAATGCCAAGGCCTTGTACCTGTTCCCGACCAAAGCGCTGGCGCAGGACCAGGTGGCCGAGCTGCTGGAGCTCAACCGCGCCGGTGACCTCGGCGTCAAGGCGTTCACCTTCGACGGCGATACGCCCGGCGATGCGCGGCAGGCGATCCGCCTGCATGGCGACATCGTGGTCAGCAACCCGGACATGCTGCACCAGGCCATCCTGCCGCATCACACCAAGTGGGCGCAGTTCTTCGAGAACCTGCGTTATGTGGTGATCGACGAGATCCATACCTATCGCGGCGTGTTCGGTAGCCACGTCACCAACGTGCTGCGGCGGCTCAAGCGCATCTGCGCGTTCTATGGCGTGCAACCGCAGTTCATCCTGTGCTCGGCGACCATCGGCAACCCGCATGCGCATGCCGAGGCGCTGGTGGAAGAGAAGGTGCATGCGATCACCGAGTCCGGCGCACCGACCGGGCCCAAGCACGTGCTGCTGTGGAACCCGCCGGTGATCAACCCGGATCTTGGCCTGCGCGCCTCGGCACGCTCACAGGCCAACCGCATCGCCCGCATCGCGATCAAGAGTGGCCTGAAGACCTTGGTGTTCGCACAGACGCGCTTGATGGTTGAAGTGCTGACCAAGTACCTGAAGGACATCTTCGACAACGACCCGCGCAAGCCGGCACGCATCCGCGCCTACCGCGGTGGTTACCTGCCGACCGAGCGCCGCGAGGTGGAACGGGCGATGCGCGCCGGCAACATCGACGGCATCGTCAGCACCTCGGCGCTGGAGCTGGGCGTGGATATCGGCGCGCTCGACGTGGTCATCCTCAACGGCTACCCCGGCAGCGTTGCGGCGACATGGCAGCGCTTCGGCCGCGCCGGTCGTCGTCAGCAGGCCGCGCTGGGTGTGATGGTGGCCAGCAGCCAGCCGCTGGACCAGTACGTGGTGCGGCATCCGGACTTCTTCGCCAACGCAACGCCCGAGCACGCACGCATTTCGCCGGACCAGCCGCTGATCCTGTTCGATCACATCCGCTGCGCTGCATTCGAGCTGCCGTTCCTGGCCGGCGAACCGTTCGGGCCGATCGATCCGCTGGTGTTCCTGCAGGCCTTGGCCGAGACCGAAGTGGTGCATCAGGAGGGCGACCGCTGGGAATGGATCGCCGACAGCTATCCCGCCAATGCGGTGAGCCTGCGCGCGGTTGCCGACGGCAACTTCGTGGTGGTGGACCGCAGCGACGGCAAGCAGCAGATCATCGCCGAGGTGGATTACTCCGCCGCCGCGTTGACCCTGTACGAAGGCGCCATCCACATGGTGCAGAGCACGCCGTACCAGGTGGAGCGGCTGGACTGGGACGGCCGCAAGGCCTACGTGACCCGCACGCACGTCGACTACTACACCGACAGCATCGACTACACCAAGCTCAAGGTACTGGACCGCTTTGACGGCAATGGCGCCGGGCGTGGTGATTCGCACCACGGCGAAGTGCACGTGGTGCGACGCGTGGCCGGCTACAAGAAGATCCGCTACTACACCCACGAGAACATCGGCTACGGCCCGGTCAACCTGCCCGACCAGGAACTGCATACCACCTCGGTCTGGTGGCAGCTGCCGCAGGCCACGCTGCTGCGCAGCTTCGCGCAGAAGCAGGACGCGCTGGATGGTTTCCTCGGTGCCGCTTATGCGCTGCACATCGTTGCGACCGTGGCAGTGATGGCCGATGCGCGCGATCTGCAGAAAGCCGTGGGCAATGGCGATGGTGCCTGGTTTGCGGTCGCCGACCAGACCGGCCGTGGCCAGCTGCGTGGCAATGAAGCCGGCGAAGCCACGGTGGAGCTGATGCAGAGTTTCGTCCCCACGGTCTACCTGTACGACAACTTCCCCGGTGGCGTGGGCCTGAGCGAACCGCTGTGGCAGCGCCAGGGCGAGCTGGTGCAGCGCGCGTTGGAGTTGGTGGAGCGTTGCGACTGCAATGCCGGCTGCCCGGCCTGCGTTGGTCCGGTGCTGGCTGCGCAGGAAGATGACAAGGGACCGACACCACGCTCATTGGCATTGACCGTGTTGTCGCTGCTGTCTGCCGAGCGTTGCGACCAGGTGCCGACCATCGTCATGGACGAGGCCATCGACCTGCTGCCATGAGCATCAGCCTGGACATATTGAAGGCCCTGCGTAAACAGGCGGGGCTGGCGACGGCGCCGCCTGCAGGGCCCGCAGCTGTTGTAGGAGCGGCGTCAGCCGCGAAGCCACCGATGGTGGAAGCCGCAGCAGAGCCGGTTGCTCCGGATGCATCTGGTTCTTCATCGGCTGCGGAAACTACACCGGCTTCGCGGCTTACGCCGCTCCTACAAGAGCCGAAGACGGAATCCTCGGTATTCGGCTGGGTCGATCAGATCCAGCACAAACCTGCAGTACCGCAGGATGGCGCTGCGCTGCGTCGCTTGTTGGCCACACGCAATCGCGCCATCGCGCCGGCGCAGCCAGTCGAACGTGGCCCGGTTGATCGCGATCTACCCGGCACCGAGATCGCCCCCGGACTGCATCTGATCGAAGCCTTCATCCCGCAGGCGATTCCAACGCAACCGCTGTCGTTGGCTTTCAGCAAGCGCCCTGAAGAAACTGTCGCGCCGCAGGACCTGCTGTTCTTCGATACCGAGACCACCGGCCTGGCCGGCGGCACCGGAACCCGCGCCTTCATGATCGGCGCCGCCGACTGGCATCACGATGCAGCGCGCGGCGAAGGCCTGCGCGTGCGCCAGCTGCTGATGTCGACGATGGGCGCGGAGAGCGCGATGCTGGAGTTGTTCGCCAGTTGGTTGTCACCGAGCACGGTGCTGTCCAGTTACAACGGCCGCTGTTACGACGCACCGCTGTTGAAGACGCGTTACCGTTTGGCGCGGCGTGGTGATCCGATTTCCGCGCTGGATCATGTTGATCTGCTGTTCCCTACTCGCCGTCGCTATCGCGGCACCTGGGAAAACTGTCGCTTGGCGACCATCGAGCGGCAACTGTTGCTGATAGCGCGCGAGGATGACTTGCCGGGTTCGGAAGCGCCTGCGGCGTGGTTGAGTTATCTGCGTGGCGGCAGCGCGCGTAATCTGCGTCGTGTTGGTGAACACAATCACCAGGACGTGGTGACTTTGGCGCTGCTGTTCCTGCGCCTGGTACAGGCGGAAGCGGATGAGCGGGCGGAATTGGCGCTGGAGGCTGAGGGCTGATTTTCGGTTGCTCGTCAGGCTCTGCTTGTAGAGCCTACCCCTCCCCAGCCCTCCCCTTGGCTATGCCAAAGGGAGGGGGCCAAGCTCTGCTCCCTCCCTTTCGCTGAAAGCGAAGGGGAGGGTTGGGGAGGGGTACTTCTGCTTGAGCTCCAAACCAAGCCACAGCAAACCCTCCCAGAACATCAACCACCAAGCGGCTGCGCGATTCCGCTGCTGATCGCTTCGCGGATCATCTGATCCGCATCACGATTGGCCTTGGCACTGGCCGCCGCCTGCTGCCGGCCCAGCTCGGCCTGCTGCTTGCCCAATTCCCTCTGCTGCGCAGCCAGGCTTTCCATCTCCGCACGCATCGCCGGGTTGTCCATTTCCTCGCGGGCCTGGTCAAGCTTGCGACGCGCTGCTTCGTATGCGCGGCGCTGTGCATCGCTGCGTTCACCCGAACTCAGTGCCAACTCCGCCTGCTCACTCGCCAGCTCACCAATCCGTGCGCCGATCTCGCCCATGCGCTCACCGATCTGCCCCTGGCGGTCGCCCAAGGCTCCCTGCCGGTCACCCAGGCGGCCCTGCGCATCACCCAGACGCACGCTTTCGGCATACAACCCCTGAAAGCGCGACAAGGTTGCCGCATCGCGCACCACATAGCGCTTGCCATCACGACGCACCAGCAGCACGCCCTTGCCGTCGTCCAGTTGCTTGGCTTCGCGCAGGTCGGCGACGCTGCCATTCATGACGTTGTGGTTGCCCTTGATCAATACATAACCATCGGCGTTCTGGTTGCTGGAAAGGTGGATCACACCTTGCGTACGCAATGGTTCAGCGGGTGCGGGCGGGGCGGCAGGCGGGGCGGGGGGCACGACCAGCGCCGGTGGAGCGGGCGGTGCAGGCGGGGCGGCGGGTACCGCAGCACCAGCAACCACCGTGCGCGACACCGAACGTGCAACCGGTGCAGTTGGCGCAACCGGGGCGACGGGCGCTGCCACAGGTGCGGGTGGTGCCGGCGGCGCGGGCGGTACCGGCATCGCCACCAGCCGCAACGGTGCCACGCCGACCAGGGCGACGGCGGCAATGATCAAGGCCGCACCGACGCGCGGGAAGGAAGAAGTGTCCTGCAACATGAGCAATCTCCGCTTGAGGCTGAGGAAGGTCGGCGACGCGCTGGCCAAACCAGCGCCCGGCCGGGGAGCAACGCCCAACTGCAACAGCAGGCGTCCGTAGTGTTGGCGGCAGTGCCGGTCACCAGCGACCACCGCGGCATCCACCGCGGCTTCGCGGGCAATGCCGTATTCGCGGGCAGCCAGGTGCACCACCGGGTTGAAGAAGAACAGGTGCTGGGCAACTGCAGGCACCAATCCCAACCACAGGTCATGGCGTTGCAGATGCACGAGTTCGTGAGTCAGCGCCATGTCCAGCTGGTCGTCACCCATGCGCTGCAGGCCACGCGCTGGCAGCAGCAGCACCGGACGCCATGGGCCAATCAGCTGCGGCGAGTCGATCGCAGAGCTGAGCATCAAGCGCGGTGCGCGGCGCAGGCCATGCGCATCGGCGGCAAGCGCAAGCGCCGCGTTGAGCTTGTGATCGTGGCAGGGCAGTGCGGCACGCAGCAGGGCACGACTGGCGCGATACGCCAGCGCAGTGCGCAATGCCATCACCAGTACGCCAGCAGCCCACATCGCCATCAGCACCAGGCTCCATGACCAACTGCTGTCCGCCGGCAAGGGCTGCATCACGATGAGCGGCGCGGTAGCCACCGGTGCAGCGGTCACTGCAGCCTGCGCCACCATCGGTGCAGCATCGACGGCAGGCAGCAGCGGCAACTCCAGCGGTGACGCCCAGAACAGGCCAACCACGGCCTGCACCGCCACCAGCCACCACAGCGCGCACTGGGTGCTGGCCGGCAGGCGTCGCACGTAGCGGCACAGCAGCCACACCAGCCCGGCCAACAGCGCAGTCTGCACGCTGGTCGCCAACAGGCGGCTGCCCAACAACTCGAGCGTCATCGACATGGCTCAGTCCTCCCGGCGCTGCGACTGCAGCTTGCTGACCAGCGCTTCCAGTTCGGCCAGTTCGTTGTCGCTGACCTCGGCTTTCTCCGACATCCACGCCACGAAGGGCGAGATCGAGCCCTGCAGGGTCTTCTCGACGAAGCTGCCGACCGCGCCGTTGACCACGTCCTGCTGTTCGGCGGTGGAGCTGTAGCGGTACACGCCTTCGTCCTGCTCGCGCTGCAGGTAACCCTTGGTGCGCAGGCGCTCCATCATCGTCAGCACGGTGGAGCGGGCCAGCCCGCGGGCCTCACCGAAGCGCGCGGCAACCTCGCCGACGCTGGTGGGTTCGTTCTCTCCGATGTACTGCAACAGGGCCAGTTCCTGGTCCCCGATGGTCTTGCGGCGCATGGCCGTCTCCGTGACTACATTTGTCGTCACGGTAGATCTGCCTACATTTGTAGTCAATAGCCCGGATGGCACCCTGTCCGCTGCCGGGCTGAATGATTCAGCTGACCGCGCTGTCGATCTGCCAGCGTGCGAACTCGCTTTCAAACTCGGCCAGGCTAAGTAGACCGAGACAGGCATGGGCACCGGTCGGCAGCGCCTCACCACGGGCAACGCGGCGCGCCAGCAGCACGGCCGCGAGGGTCGGAATCTCCGGGCCGTGCAGCATTGGCGCGGTCAAATCCCAATGCACGGTGTGCTGCAGGCCACCGCGCTGACCACGCAAAGTGATTCGCATGCCGCCAAGATCAGTGCCGAAGCGATCGAACCAGCGCCCTGCTCGGGCGAACACGCCGGCCAAGGCTTCCATCGGCAATGGCAGGCCAACGCGGCGAAGCCAGGCCATCGCAGCCAGGCAACGCGACAGGAAGGGCAACTCCAGCGCCGCACGGAAGCGCACGGTCGCCACGCCTGGATAGCGTTGCACCAGCAATGTGTGATCCGGCACATCGCAGGGCGAGGCCAGGCGCGGACCGATACGTGCGAAGCGCACCGGCTGCGGATCGGCCCAGCCGACCACGGTCTGCCAGCGACCATCCACCCAGCACTCGAACGGCTTGCCGCAATACGACAGCACCGCGCGCACCGTGGCCATGCCCAAGGGCGTGGCCTGCGCGGGTGCGATCACCATGTCGATGCTGTGCAGTTGATCGAACTGCGGGGCGAGTGCGTCCACGACTGCGCTGGACAGCGCCGGCAAGGTGCTGGCGCCGCTGATCGCGCTGCGTTGTGTCTGTTCGGCCAAGGCCTGCAGCTGCTGCGGGAAATCCGCGACGAAATCGCGACCGTCGGCCAGGTCGATGTAATGCATACCCGCGCGCAGGCAGGCCTGAGCCACGTCGTAGCCCTGGCCTTGGAAAGGACCGGCTGTGTGGATGACCAGTGCAGCTCGCGTGGCTGCAAGCTGCGCTGCGAAATCAGCTGCGGCGGTATCCAGCCTGCACATCTCGATGGCCGCCAGATCCACACCGGGTAGATGCGCCGCAGCCTGCGCTGGGTTGCGGCCCGCGGCTATGACTTTGATGCCTGGCGTGATCGCAAGCGCACGCACGATGCGCGCGCCGAAATGACCGTAACCGCCCAACACCAGAACACGACAGCTTTCCTGCTGCGACATCGGATCTTCCTGCGTTGATTGCTGGGTGGATTATCAGCGAGGAATGAACTGAGTTGGTCCCTCCCCTTTGACGTAGCCAAGCGGGAGGTTGGGAGGGGTGGCTTTTGCCGTTGCTTGTGCTCGTGGTTCGGCGTTCCAGCGAAGAGCACCCCTCCCCAACCCTCCCCTGCGCGTTGCGCAAGGGAGGGAGCAGGTCCGCTGCGCTTGATGCAAGGGAGGGAGGCTTTGCCCCTCCCCTTTGACGTAGCCCAGGGGGAGGTTGGGAGGGAGTGGCTTTGGCCGTTGCTTGTGCTCGTGGTTCGACGTTCCAGCGAAAAGCCCCCCTCCCCAACCCTCCCCTGCGCGTTGCGCAAGGGAGGGAGCAGGTCCGCTGCGCTTGATGCAAGGGAGGGAGGCTTTGCCCCTCCCCTTCGCTGCGCGAAAGGGAGGGAGTGGATGCGCAGCGCTCCGTCGGAACCAGGGCTCTTCATCCCGCTCTTACGCAAACAATCGCACCCTGCATGCATACCACCACCTGGAGTCCGCCATGTACCGGATGCTGGTCATCGCCAGTTTCAGCGCCATCGTCGCCACTGCCTGCAGCACCACCCGGGTCAGTCAGGTGCAACCCATCGATGGTGTCATCTCCGGCCAATGCCATACCGACATGGTGCGCGGTGCGGTCGGCCTTGCCGCCGGGCCTGATACCGTCGAGCGCGCGCGCGTGGACAGCGACAGCCTGCAGGTGCAGGTGGTGCGCGGCAACGACCAACCCGACAGCGCGGCCTCCATCCAGACCCAGGCATCGACGGGGGGTGAGCGCCTGACCATCGAAGTGGGCCGAACCAACAACATCACCGCGCTGCGTTGCGGTTGAAACGCCGGCTGTCGAAACGCAGGTTGACCTGTGCAACACAGCGTGGAACGGCCTGCGGCGGTTCTCCGCGGTAAAACTGTGCCGCTCGCGTCCTCAACAGAGACAGCTACGCAGCAGTGTCGCGCAATCTGGTGCGACGCAGTGTCAACACTTCCTCACTTGGCGATATGCTTGGGCTGACCCTCAATAGCTTGGAGTTCCGATGCAATTCCCGTCGACGCCGCGCGCCCTGCGCCGCCCCGCCGCCCTGATTGCCACCGCTGCACTGCTGCTGGCCCTGAGCGGCTGCACAAAGCCGGCCCCGGAAGAACAGGATGAGGCACTGAACCAATCCCAGCAGGCCGCTGAAGCCGCCGCAGCGCCCGCTGAAGCCACGCCGCCGCCGGGCGCCTGCGACGCCAGCCAGGTGCAGGGTCTGGTCGGACAGACCTATACCGATGCCATGCAGGCCCAGGCCAAGGAAGACGCCGGTGCCACCGACGTGCGCGTGCTCAAGCCCAACCAGCCGGTCACGATGGAGTTCATCGGCGAGCGCCTGAACATCGAACTGGATGAAAAGGGCGCGGTCAGCGGCGTCCGCTGCGGCTGAATTGGCAGCGCCAAAGCCTTGCTGGGCAAGGCTTTGGTTGCGCTCGCAACGATGTATTGCGGCGTTGCAACAACTGTGATTTAGTCGAACCATCCGGTGACCTCAAGGTGCGCTCCAGGTTGAGCACATCATGTGCATTGGATGGGCGCGAGGGCGCTTGGGTCAGGCGTAAGACGCCATCAGGGCGTGCGCCGGGTCTTATCCCAACAGCACGTGCGGCAGCACGGCGCGAACCATCTGATAGGCATGACGTGCTCTGCGAGCGGGCAAGAGTGTCGCCGCTCACCTGAATCGCACCGAGGCACAGATGGCAGTCCGCACCCCGCAAGGGCTTTACGACCCGCAAGACGAACGCGACGCCTGTGGTTTCGGCATGGTCGCCCAGCTCGACGACCAGCCATCGCGCCTGTTGGTGGATACCGCCATCGCCGCCCTGTCGCGCATGACCCACCGCGGTGGTGTTGCAGCCGACGGGCTCACCGGCGACGGCTGCGGCCTGCTGCTGCGCAAACCCACGGTGTTCCTGCGCCAGCTGGCCGAAGAAGCTGGCATCGCACTCGGCCCCAACTTTGCTGCTGGCGTGGTGTTCCTGCCACACGATGCTGACGCCGCGCAGCGATGTCGTGCCGAACTGGATGCGCAACTGCGCAGCGCCGGCTGCCATCCGCGTGGCTGGCGTGAGGTGCCAACCGATGACAGCGTCTGTGGCCAGTTGGCGCGCGACACGCTGCCGAAGATCGAACAGGTGTTCGTCGATGCCGACATCGAGCAGAGCGCCGAGCAATTCGCACTGGCCCTGTTCATGGCCCGCCGCCGCAGCGAACAGACACTGCGCGACGTTGCTGATTACTACATCACCACGCTCAGCGCCGAGGCCATCAGCTACAAGGGCATGGTGCTGCCGGACAAGCTGAGCACGTTCTACCCGGACCTGCAGCGCCACGAACTGGCATCGAGCGTGGTGGTGTTCCACCAGCGCTTCTCCACCAACACCATGCCGCGCTGGCCGCTTGCCCATCCGTTCCGCATGCTCGCCCACAACGGCGAGATCAACACCATCGAAGGCAACCGCCACTGGGCGCAGGCGCGCAGCAAGGTGTGGAAGACGCCGAAGTTCGACATCGCCGAGCTCGACCCGGTGATCTCGATGCACGGTTCCGATTCGCAGAGCATGGACAACATGCTGGAGCTGATGGTGGCCGGTGGCATGGAGTTGATCCAGGCGCTGCGCATCCTGGTGCCACCGGCAACGCAATCGTTGGAATTCAAGGACGCCGACCTCGCCGCGTTCTATGAGTTCTATGGCTTGAACAGCGAGCCGTGGGATGGCCCGGCCGGCATCGTCGCCTGCGACGGCCGCTACGCCGCCTGCACGCTGGACCGCAATGGCCTGCGCCCAGCGCGCTGGATGCTGACTTCCGACCGCCACTTCCTGGTCGCCTCCGAAGCCGGCGTATGGGAAGTGCCGACCGAGCGCGTGGTGCGCAAAGGCAAGCTCGGTCCGGGCCAGATGATGGCCATCGATCTCAAGCGTGGTGACCTGCTCGATTCCGAAGCCATCGACCGCATCAACCGTGCGCGTGCGCCCTACAAGCAATGGCTGCACCAGGGTGTGACCTACCTGCAGACCGAGTTGATCGATCCCTCGCTGGCCGAGGAGCCGTTCGACGAAGCGACGCTGCGCAGTTACCACAAGCTGTTCCAGCTCACGACCGAGGAACTGGAACAGGTGCTGCGGCCGCTGGCCGAAACCGGGCAGGAAGCCACCGGCTCGATGGGCGATGACACCCCCATCGCCGTGCTCAGCCGCCACACCCGCCCGCTGTACGACTACTTCCGCCAGGCCTTCGCGCAGGTCACCAACCCGCCGATCGATCCGCTGCGCGAAGAATGCGCGATGTCGCTGACCACCCAGCTCGGCAAGGAGACCAACATCTTCCACGCCGGCGCGGAGACGGTGAACCACGTCATCCTCAACTCGCCGGTGCTGAGCCAGCGCAAGCTGCGCCAGTTGCTGAAGATGGAGCAGTACGTCGAGCGCAACCGTTTGATCGACCTGTCCTATAGCGTCGAGGAAGGTTTGAAAGCCGGCATCGAGCGCATCTGCGCCGAGTGCGAGCAGGCCGCACGCGATGGCGTGGTGATGCTGCTGCTGTCCGACCGCTACCCGGTCGCCGACCGGCCGATGGTGCATGCACTGCTGGCTACCAGCGCCGTGCATCATCATCTGTCCAAGGTCGGGCTGCGCTGCGACGTCAACCTGATCCTGGAGACCGGCACCGCCCGCGATGCGCACCACATGGCTTGTCTGCTGGGCTTTGGTGCGACTGCGGTGTATCCGTACCTGGCCTACCAGACGCTGTTCGACCTGGGCCGGCGCGGCATCCTGCAGTTGAAGAAGGGTGGTGAGGTCTCGCAGATCGGCCGCAGCTACCGCAAGGGCATCTACAAGGGTCTGAGCAAGATCATCTCCAAGATGGGCATCTGCACCATTGCCAGTTATCGCGGCGCGCAGCTGTTCGAGATCGTCGGTCTCGACCCGGATGTGGTTGAACTGTGCTTCCCGGATACCGCCGCCCGCATCGGCGGCGTTGGCCTGGCGCGTCTGGATACCGAAGCACGCGAGCTCACCGTGCGCGCATGGAATGATCTGGCGCAGCCGGAAGTCGGCGGCCTGCTCAAGTACGTGCATGGCGGCGAATACCACATGTACAACCCGGATGTGGTGATGACGCTGCAGCGTGCCTCGCGTACTGGCCATGCCGAAGACTGGCGCAAGTACATGGATGCGGTGCATTCGCGCCCGACCTCGGCGCTGCGCGATCTGCTGCAGCTCAAGCCGGCGGCAACGCCGGTGCCGCTGGACGAGGTGGAACCGGCCGAAGCGCTGTTCAAGCGTTTCGATACCGCTGCGATCTCGTTGGGCGCACTGTCGCCGGAAGCGCATGAAGCGCTGGCGATCGCGATGAACCGCCTCGGCGGCCGCTCCAACTCCGGCGAAGGCGGCGAAGATCCTGCCCGCTATGGCACCGAGAAGCGTTCCAAGATCAAGCAGGTCGCCTCCGGCCGCTTTGGCGTCACCGCCGAATACCTGGTAAATGCCGAAGTGCTGCAGATCAAGGTCGCGCAGGGCGCCAAGCCCGGCGAAGGTGGCCAGCTGCCCGGCCACAAGGTCAACGAACTGATCGCGCGCCTGCGTTACGCCAAGCCGGGCATCGGCCTGATCTCGCCGCCGCCGCACCACGACATCTATTCGATCGAGGATCTGGCACAGCTCATCTACGACCTGAAGCAGGTCAATCCGGATGCACTGGTGTCGGTGAAACTGGTCTCGCATGCCGGCGTCGGCACCATTGCTGCCGGCGTGGTGAAAGCCGGCGCCGACCTGATCACCGTATCCGGCCACGACGGCGGCACCGGTGCCTCGCCGATCAGTTCGATCCGCTATGCCGGCGTGCCGTGGGAACTGGGCGTGGCCGAATCGCACCAGGCACTGGTCGGCAACGACCTGCGCAGCCGCACCATCCTGCAGACCGACGGTGGCCTGAAGACCGGCCTGGATGTGGTCAAGGCCGCACTGCTCGGCGCCGACAGCTTCGGCTTCGGCACCGGCCCGATGATCGTGCTCGGCTGCAAATACCTGCGCATCTGCCATCTCAACAACTGTGCCACCGGCGTCGCCACCCAGGACGAGCGCCTGCGTGCCGGCTACTTCACCGGCCTGCCGGAACGCGTGGAGAACTTCTTCCGCCTGTTGGCCGAGGAAGTGCGCGAGTGGCTGTCGTATCTGGGCGTGCGTTCGCTGGATGAGATCGTCGGCCGCACCGATCTGCTGCAGCAGCTGGAAGTGTCGCCGCGCGAAGGCGTCAAGGTCGACCTGTCGCGCCTGCTGGCGCCTGCGCATTACGACGGCGCGCATTGCGCCGCGCAGCGCCTGTACCAGTCGCCAGACAGCCTGGCCACGCAGATGGACAACCTGCTCGCCGATGCCATCGCCAACAAGCAGGGCGGCGAGCACCGCTTCCTGATCCACAATACCGACCGCTCGGTGGGCACGCGCCTGTCCGGCACCATCGCCCGCGCGCATGGCAACCACGGCATGAGCGAAACACCGTTGAACCTGCGCTTCCGCGGCACTGCCGGGCAGAGCTTCGGCGCATTCAACGTCGGCGGCCTGAACCTGGAAGTGGAAGGCGAAGCCAACGACTACGTCGGCAAGGGCATGGCTGGCGGCCGCCTGGTGGTACGTCCGCCGCGCGGCGCCCGCTTCGAGGCACGCAACACCGCCATCATCGGCAACACCTGCCTGTACGGCGCGACCGGCGGCGAGCTATTTGCCGCAGGCCGCGCAGGTGAGCGCTTCGGCGTGCGCAACTCCGGCGCACTGGCGGTGATTGAAGGTGCTGGCGACCACTGCTGCGAGTACATGACCGACGGTGTTGTCGCGGTGCTTGGCAAGGTCGGCCTGAACTTCGGTGCCGGCTTCACCGGTGGCCTGGCCTATGTGCTCGACGTCGACCGTGATTTCGTCGACCGCTACAACCATGAGCTGATCGACATCCACCGCATCTCGACCGAAGGCTTCGAGAATCATCGCCAGCACCTGCACACCTTGATCGGCCGCCACCGCGAGTTGACCGGCAGCATCTGGGCGCAGCAGATCCTCGACGAGTTCCGCGACTACGTCGGCAAGTTCTGGCTGGTCAAACCCAAGGCCGCCAGCATCGAGTCGCTGGCCGAATCCTTGCGTCGCGCCGCCTGACGGCTAGAGCCCCTCTCCCGCCAGCGGGAGAGGGGTTGGGGTGAGGGCAGCTTCAAAGCCCCTCATCCGCCCCTTCGGGGCACCTTCTCCCGCCTGCGGGAGAAGGGCTCCTCCCCAGACATCACGAGTCCGCCATGAGCCGCAAGCAAGCCTTCCAGTTCCTCGATCTGCCCCGCACCATGCCGCAGCGCATTCCGGTGGAATTGCGCACGTCCGGCGATTGGGGCGAGCTCTACGGAAAATTCGACAAGGGCGATGCGCAGTATCAGGCCGGCCGCTGCCTGGATTGCGGCAACCCGTATTGCAGCTGGAAGTGCCCGGTGCACAACGCCATTCCGCAGTGGCTGCAGCTGGTGCAGGAAGACCGCATCCACGAGGCGGCGACGCTCTGCCATTCCACCAACCCACTGCCGGAAGTCTGCGGCCGCGTCTGCCCGCAGGATCGCCTGTGCGAAGGCAGTTGCACATTGGAAGAGTTCGGCGCGGTCACCATCGGCGCGGTCGAGAAGTACATCGTCGATACCGCGCTGGCCACCGGCTGGAAACCCGACCTGCATGCCGTTGAGAGCACCGGCAAGCGCGTGGCCGTCGTTGGTGCAGGCCCCGCGGGTTTGGCCTGCGCCGATCGCCTGGCGCGTGCCGGTGTGCAGGCCGTGGTGTTCGATCGCTACGAACAGATTGGTGGCCTGCTGCAGTTCGGCATCCCCAGCTTCAAGCTGGACAAGAGCGTGATCGACCGCCGCCGTGAGATCCTCGAAGGCATGGGCGTGCAGTTCCGTCTGGGTGTGGAGATCGGCCGCGATATCAGCATCGAACAGTTGCAGGCCGACTACGACGCGGTGTTCCTCGGCACCGGTGCCTACCGTTACACCGACGGTGGCCTGATCGGGCAGGATCTGAAGAACGTGCTGCCGGCACTGCCCTTCTTGGTGCAGAACAGCCGCATCGTCAGTGGCAACGACCCGAAGGGGCGGCCGATTGCCGGCTGGGAAGACCAGATCGCCCTGCCTGACCTCAACGGCAAGCGCGTGGTGGTGCTCGGTGGCGGTGACACCGGCATGGACTGCGTACGCAGCGCGATCCGCCTGGGCGCGGCCAAGGTGACCTGCGCCTACCGTCGCGATGAAGCCAACATGCCGGGTTCGGCGCGCGAAGTTGCCAATGCCCGCGAAGAAGGCGTGCGCTTCCTGTTCAACCGTCAGCCGTTGGCGATTGAGGCTGGCGCGGACGATGAAGTGATCGGCGTGACCGTTGTCGAAACCGAGTTGAGCGCACCGGACGCCAATGGTCGCCGCAATGCGGTGGCCATTGATGGCAGCGAATCGCTGCTGGAAGCCGATGTGGTGATCATCGCGTTTGGCTTCTCACCGACATTGCCGGAATGGCTTTCGTCGCAGGGCGTGGAGGCCAGCAGTAATGGTCGCATCATTGCCGGTGGTGCTACGCGTCTGCCGTTCCAGACCCATAACGCCAAGCTGTTTGCCGGTGGTGATGCGGTTCGCGGCGCGGACCTGGTGGTGACGGCGGTAGCTGAAGGTCGTGATGCAGCTGAGAGCATTGTTGCTTTGTTGAAACAGTAAGGTCGGGGCCGCGCCAAGAGCGCCCTCACCCCTACCCCTCTCCCGTTGAAACGGGAGAGGGGATTACTTCGGCATTTTCTGCCTGACAGCTGCCGAGCTCGCTGCTTCGGCTGTTAGCTTTGGCTACTGGCCTTGGCACCTCGATTTGGCCCTCGGCTTTGGACTGTCCGTTCGCCAGGTAATGACGACCTCCCTTCTCCCGCTTGCGGGAGAAGGTGCCCGGAGGGCGGATGAGGGGAGCTTTGGCTTTGGCTTTGCCCCCAACGCCACCAACAAGCCGGCACCCAGCTGCCCTACACTCAGAAACTCCGCACAAAGAGAAGCAGCAATGCGCATCGGCCTGGCCGCAAACCGTCTCCATCACGAAAGCGCAGACGCTGCGTTGTTCCGTTGGCTGCGCGCCAGCGAAACCGGAATACGCGAACTGGGAGTGGAGTTGCATGCCGTTGGCCGCACCTACGACGCCATTGCCAGCACTCATCCTCTGCAGGATTACCCCGGACTTCAGCGCTACCCAAACGGCCGCGAAGGCGGATTGATGAAGCTGGTGGCCGAAGTCGTAGGCATGGGCACCCCGGAGCGCACACTCGATGGCGCGATCTACTTCATTGACCCGGTCGATCCCTCATCGGTGTTCCCGGAAGCCATCGCACTCAAGCGTCAGTGCGTCATCCACGGAAAACCCTTCATCTCCACGGTGGCCACCGCTCGTGACTGGATTGAAATGGAACGCATCCACGCCGGCTTCGCTCCGGATCCAGGCGCCGATGATCTGCACGACTTCAGCAAACAGACGCTGGCGCTGATCGCCCACGATGCGCGCAAGCCAGAGATGCTCGCCTTCGCATCAGAGCACTTCGACGTGTTGTCGCAGTTCGAACACCGCATCGGTACCGGTACCACCGGTCAACGCTTGAATGAGATGGCCTGGAGCCGCGGCTGGCCACGTGACCAGGAATGGATCCACCGCTTCCAGAGCGGCCCGCTCGGTGGCGATGCGCAGATTGCCGATCGTGTGCTTGAGCACCGCTGCCAACGCGCGATCTTTTTTGAAGATCCGCATGTGGCGCGCCAGCATGAAGCGGACATCCAGTTGTTGGAACGCGCGGTGACCACGGTTACCGACGACGCGGTATGCATCACCGCGCCCAATATTGCTGCCCGCTGGGCAACAGCCGCGCAGATCCGCCGGAACGCCTGACCGTAGTGCCGAGCCATGCTCGGCATCGGCGCACCAGGCGACGCCAGCAGAACCCCCTACGCTTTGGCTTTGGCTTTGGCTTTGGCTTTGGCTTTGGCTTTGGCCGTTGCTCCGGCTGTTGCTCCAGCAGTTGCTTAAGCCCTTCTCCCGCCCGCGGGAGAAGGGTTGGGATGAGGGGAGCTTTGGCTTTTAGCTTCTGGCTTCGCTCAAGCCTTTCCGCGCCGTTGTTCCTACGCGCTTCGCGACTGATGGCCCTAGGCCACCCAGCGCCGCTCCCACAAAAGCCTGCCATCGCTGCCAAAAGCCTGTCTTTGCTCCAGGCAAAGAAAAACCCCGCTGCTTCTGGCAGCGGGGTTTTGGGTTTAAATCCTGACGATGACCTACTCTCGCACAGCTTAGGCTGCACTACCATCGGCGCAGCTACGTTTCACTTCCGAGTTCGGGATGGGATCGGGTGGTTTCATAGCGCTAATTTCATCAGGAAGACGGTTTGAGCAGCGCGTTGCGCCGGCTCCAATGCGTTTCCTTGCGGAACTAAAGCCAGGCTCAAAAACGCCTGGCTTACATAAAAAGACAAACCCCGCTGCATGAGCAGCGGGGTTCTTAGATAAAACCCTGACGATGACCTACTCTCGCACAGCTTAGGCTGCACTACCATCGGCGCGGCTACGTTTCACTTCCGAGTTCGGGATGGGATCGGGTGGTTCCATAGCGC
>NZ_JASCOR010000080.1 GCF_029959445.1 Stenotrophomonas sp. PS02298
GGCGGGAGAGGGGCTAGCAATGCTTCAGCTCGTAGTGGACTGAGCCCCTCTCCCGCCTGCGGGAGAGGGGTTGGGGTGAGGGCAGCTCTTGGCGCAAACAAGCAGCCCACAGAAACCATCAACCAAACTCAAAATCCATCTGAGCCGTCGGCGGCCCGACAAAATCGCCTTCCACGTAATCCACGCCAGCGCTGAACAACAGGCTCATCGTCGACGCATCGGCAACAAACTCGGCGATGGTCAGAATGCCCGCAGACTGTGCCTTGGTGGTGATTTCCTGGGTCTTCTCCAGCTGTTCCTTGGCCAATGCCGGATCAGCGGTGAAAGCACTGTCCAGTTTGAGGAAGCCTGGCTGGAAGTGCGCCAGCAGCTGGAACGAATCCAGCCCCGAGCCAAACTGCTCCAGGCCAACCTTGCAGCCCAGCGCTGTGACATCTGCCAGGAATTGCTGCGCATTGCGCAGGTGGGTGAATACCTTGGCCTCGGGAATCTGCAACCACAGCTGCGCGCCTTCCACACCTTCGGCCTGCAGGCCGCTGCGGATCACCGTCAGCAGTTCGGGGTCGGAGAAGGACTCCGGGGTGATGCGCACCATCAGGTGCGTGCGATGACCCGCGCGGCGACGCTCGCCCAGTGCGCGGATGGCGTTGGCCACCACCCAGCGGTTGATCGGGGCCAGTAGTTCATGTTCCTGCGCGATCGGCAGGAAGCTGGGCGGGCCCACCATCTCGCCGTTGTTTTCCATCTGCAGCGAGGTGTCGTAGAGCTGGATCGGCTCGCCCATCAGGTTCAGCACGGGGCGGAAGCGCAGATGGAAGCCATCGCCGGACAGCGCTTGGCGGATGCGCTGTACCCAACTCTGGATGCGCTCCTCCTCGACACGGTCGGCCGCGCCTGGGTCGAACACCTTGAAGGTGTTGCCGCCCAGTTCGATGGCGGCGCGTGCGCAGTCATTGGCGCGGTTCAGAACCTGGCCAACGCTGGCGATCTTCTCGCCTACCTGCACGCCGCCGATGCTGACGGTGACGGTGGCCGAGCGTTCGCCGATGCTGAACACCGACGATGCAAAGGCGCCGCGTACCCGTTCAGCCATCTGCGAGGTATGTGTGTAATCGCCTTCGGTCAGCAGGGCGAAGTTGTGCTCGCCAAAGCGTGCCAGCTGCGCGTCCTCGCCGATTGCATGGGCCAGTTTCTGGCCGAGCGCTGCAATCAATGCATCTGCCGAATCCAGGCCGATATCGGGCAACAGGCGTGCGTAGTGATCCGGTTCGACCAGCAGGAAGCCGTACTGGCCATCGCTGCGCCCAACCTGTGCGACGGCCTTCTCCAGCTGCACCATGAAGGTCGGGCGGTTGAGCAGGCCGGTGACCTGGTCGCGCTGGCGCAGGGCTTCGACTTCGCGCGCCAGTTCCGGGTCAAACTCTTCGCGGCGCCGGAACACGATCTGGAAACAGCTCTCGTCTTCATAGGTGGCAGCGGTGAATTCCATCGTCGCCGGGAAGGTGTCGCCATCCTGGTTGCGTGCGTGCACTTCGTATTGCGGTGGCGGTGCTTCGCCCTTGCTCAGCGACTTGAGCAGCTGCTTGAAGTTCTCCACATGCTGCGGTGCCACCATGTCCAGCAGCGAGATGCCTTCCACATCCTCGAACGACTCGAATCCGAACATGTCCAGATAGGCTTCGTTGGCGCGGATGTGCATGCCTTCGTGGATGTAGGCGATGGGATCGCGCGAGGAAGAGATCAGCGCGTCGCAGCGGCGCTCGGTCTCGCGCATCTGTGCCTCGATCCGGCGCAGGCCGCGTCGCGCCTGCAGGTCCGTCCATTCGTTCTGCACCACCGACAACAGGTGATCCGGTTGCTGGCGTAGTGCGATGGCGCGGATGCCATTGGCGGCCGAGTCCAGCAGCATCTGTGCATCAATGCTGTCGGTCAGCAGGATCATCGGGATGTCCTTGCCGCTGGCCGCGACCTGCTGGGTGAGCACCAGTTGCGGAATAACGTAAGAGTTGGCCGCCAGCACCAGGTCGATGGGCTGGCTCAGCGTCTGGCTCAGCTCCTCGACGCTTTGCGGCCGCGACGGGCGTACTGCGATGCCGCTGTTGCGCAAGGTGCTGACGATGGCCTCGGCGCTCTCGGCACTGTCGTCAACGATCAGCAAGCGCAAGGTGATGTCTTTGGCGTTCTGCATTCAGGACTCCCGGGGGACGGGGTTTAATACACGATGCACGGCGCTGGCGTCTATGCGCAGATCGCTTGCCTGTGACGTACTCCCGTGAGTGTAGTCCCAAGGCTGCCGTCAGGACGCTGTCGCCAGCGGTCGCGGCGCATGCCGGCAGGTGCCGTGCCCGAGCATGTGCCGGGCATGGTGAGTTGATGAATCCGGATTGATGAATCGGCTTACACCGCCATCCCGGCAGCACGTCCAGAGGCCCAGGCCCATTGGAAGTTGTAGCCGCCCAGCCAGCCGGTCACGTCCAGTACCTCGCCGACAAAGTGCAGGCCGGGTACCAGTTGCGATTCCATCGTCGAGGAAGAAACCTTGCGCGTGTCCACGCCACCCAGGGTGACTTCGGCGGTGCGGTAGCCTTCGGTGCCGCTGGCGACCAGCGGGAAATCGGACAGCAGGCTGGCGGCGGCCTTGAGCTCGGGCTCGTCCATCTGCCGCATCGGCTTGTCCTTCAGCCATTGCTCGCACAGGCGCAGGGCCAGCCGCCGCGGCATCACTTCGGACAGCACGGTGCGCAGCTCGGAGGCGCCGCGCTCGCGCTTCATCTGCCGCAGCCATTGGGCTGCATCGTGATCGGGTAGCAGGTCCAGCCGCAGGTCATTGCCCGCCTGCCAGTACGAGGAGATCTGCAGGATCGCCGGGCCGCTGACGCCGCGATGGGTGATCAGCATGGAATTACGGAAGCTCTTGCCGTTGCAGCGCGCCTCCACCGGCAGCGCAACGCCGCTGAGCTCGGCGAAGCGTTCCTGGTGGGTGCCGCTCAGAGTCAGCGGCACCAGCCCGGCACGCGTCGGCAGCAGCTCATGGCCGAAGTTACGGGCCACTTCGTAACCGAAGCCGCTGGCGCCCATGCTCGGGATCGACAGCCCGCCGGTAGCGATCACCACCGAGGCGCTGTGGAATTGCCCCTGCGCGGTACGCACGTGGAAGCCATCGGCGCCGCGCTCGATCTGCTGCACGCCGCAATCGGTGCGGATCTGCACGCCGGCGTCGGAGCACTCGTCCAGCAGCATCTTCACGATCTGCTTGGAGGAAATGTCGCAGAACAGCTGGCCCAGCTCCTTCTCGTGATAGGCGATGCCGTGGCGTTCGACCATCTCGATGAAATCGGCCGGTGTATATCGCGCCAGCGCCGACTTGCAGAAGTGCGGGTTGTTGGAGATGAAGTTGGCTGCGGTGGTGCCGGTGTTGGTGAAGTTGCAGCGGCCGCCGCCGGACATCAGGATCTTCTTGCCAACCTTGTTGGCATGATCGATCACCTGCACGATGCGGCCGCGCTGGCCGGCCGTGAGCGCGCACATCAGCCCCGCGGCGCCAGCGCCGATCACCAGTACGTCGCAGCGGATTAGCTTGTCAGCCACTACTGCTTACTCCGCCGGGCGCTTGCGCCAGACCGGGATCACGTCCAGCTGGATGTGATCATTGAGGATCTGCACCTCGCCATCCTGGATCAGCACGCTCCAGCGCATCGCCCGTTGCACCTGCTCACCCCAGCGTTCGACGAACGCGGACGGCAGGTCGATCACCGACAAATTGTTGAAACGGGTCAGGTGCTTGCCCTGCTTCTGCCACCAGATATCGGAGGCATTGCCGCCGTAGTTGACGATCTGCACGCGACGGCTGCGGTTGCAGGCCTTGCGCACGCGTGATTCGTCCGGGTGGCCCAGGTCGATCCATTGCTCGATGTCGCCGGTGTAGTCCAGCTGCCACAGGTCCGGTTCGTCCTCGCTGCTCAGGCCCTTGCCGAATTCCAGCCGGTCCTCGGCGTTGAGGGCGAAGGCGAGCAGGCGCACCATCAGGCGCTCGTCGGTCTCGGAGGGATGCTGGGCCAGGGTCAGGTTGTGGGTCGCGTAGTAACCGCGGTCCATGTCGCTGATCTGCAGCTCGGCCTTGCGGATGGTGGCGGTGAGGGCCATGGGAATACCGGGTACAAAGACCGCCCATCATAATGCCTTGCCCTGCAACGGACCCGCCCCGACGTGCCTGATCATGATCTGCCCAGCCGCCTGCAACTTGCGCCAGGCCCGTGGACCAGCCTGCTGGAGGGTTTGTGCGCGCGGTTTCCGGCGATAAGCCAGGCGCAATGGCTGGACCGGTTTGCGCGCGGGCGGGTGCTGGGCGGCGATGGCCGGCCGCTGCTGCCGGCGCAGCCATGGCGGGCAGGGCAGGAGATCCAGTACTTCCGTGAGGTTGCCGACGAGCCGGAGATACCGTTCGCCGAGCAGATCCTGCACCAGGACGAACACCTGCTGGTAGCCGACAAGCCGCATTTCCTGCCGGTCACCCCGGCCGGGCGCTTCGTGCGCCAGACCCTGCTCGCGCGATTGATCGCCAGCACCGGCAATCGCGAGCTGGTGCCGCTGCACCGGATTGATCGTGGCACTGCGGGACTGGTGTTGTTCTCCTGCAATCCGCAGACGCGCGCCGCCTACCAGCGGCTGTTTGCCGAGCGTCGCATCGACAAGGGCTATGAGGCCCTGGCCCCGGCCCTGCCGACGCTGCAGTTCCCGCTGCAGCGGAACAGTCGCATCGGCTGCGGCGAACCGTTCTTCCGCATGGTCGAGTTGGCGGGCGAGGCCAATGCCTTGAGCCAGGTGGATGTGATCGAGCGGCGTGGCGATGTGTGGCATTACGCCTTGGAGCCGGTGACTGGGCGCAAGCACCAGTTGCGAGTGCACATGGCCGCGCTGGGAGCGCCCATCATCGGTGACGATTTCTACCCGCAGGTGATCGAGCGCGCGCCGGAGGACTACCGGCAGCCGCTGCAACTGTTGGCGCGGCGCTTGGCCTTCGTGGATCCACTCACCGGCCAGCAGCGGGAATTCCGCAGTGTGCGTGAGCTGGTGTGAGCTTCAGCGCCGCTGCGCCAGCCAGCGGTCGAGCTGGGCCGCAAAGGCTTGGCGGTCGCGCGCGTGCAAGGTGGCCGGGCCGCCGGTCTGAACGCCAGCACCACGCAGTTCTTCCATGAAGTTGCGCACCGATAGCCGCTCGGCGATGGTATTGGCGGTATAGAGCTCACCGCGCGGATTCAGTGCGACGGCTTGTTTCTCCAGTACACGCGCTGCCAGCGGAATGTCCTGGGTAACGACCAGGTCGCCGGGATTCACCCGCTCGGCAATGGCGTCGTCGGCAACATCTGGCCCACCCGGCACCTGCATGGCACGGATGAAGCGCGAGGGCGGGGTGCGCAGCCATTGGTTGGCGACCAGTACGGTCTCGAGCTTGGCCCGTTCGGCGGCGCGGAACAGGATTTCCTTGATCACCACGGGGCAGGCATCGGCATCGACCCAGATCCGGGTGGGTGAAGGAGTGGCGGAAATGGCGTCTTCAGGGCTCATGCCGCGCAGTCTATTGGATTTTCGGACTTTGCCGGTTCCGGGCTATCGTCAGAAAATTGACTGTTTTCAGCGACTTAATGGACGAACTGAATCAAATTGGGTTTCTGAATACGGTAATTATCGCTTTTTGGAACAAAGCGGCGTATTGTCCATCCCACTGTGCTTGCAAGGGTCACCGTGAATCGTGGCCTGATGCAGTTGATCTTCTTGATCGGCTCATCGATCCGCTTTACCAACGCCTGCAACTCAGTCTCGGCCCCGATATCCGGTGGCCGCGATTATTTCAACTTATGTTTCAGGAGTTAGTACATGTCTGATCGTCAGACCGGCACTGTCAAGTGGTTCAACGACGCCAAGGGCTTCGGCTTCATCACCCCGGAAAGCGGCCCGGACCTGTTCGTGCATTTCCGCGCCATCCAGGGCAACGGCTTCAAGTCGCTGCAGGAAGGCCAGAAGGTGACCTTCGTCGCCGTGCAGGGCCAGAAGGGTATGCAGGCTGACCAGGTGCAGGCGGTCTAATCGACCCCTTGCTACCGTAAGGTCGCTTGGAACGCCGGAAGCGAAAGCTTCCGGCGTTTTTATTTGTGTTTTCGCATCGGGCTTCGCCTTGCCCTGACGCTGCGTTCTGCAGGTGTTGGCTAGGATGTTGTCTCGTGTCGATTGAATGACGTTGGAGCCAGCGATGATCACCGTGCACCATCTGGAACAATCGCGTTCGCAGCGCGTGCTGTGGATGCTGGAAGAGTTGGGCCTGGCCTACGACGTGGTCAGCTACAAGCGTGACCCCAAGACCTGGCTGGCGCCGCCGGAACTGCGCAAGGTACATCCGCTGGGCAAATCACCGGTGCTGCAGGACGGCGCACTGATCCTGGCCGAATCCGGTGCCATCCTGGAATACCTGGCTGACCGCTATGACCTGCAGCGCAGCCTGTCGCCGCAGCCCCTGCCAGTGGAGGCGTCGGAACGCCTGCAATATCACTACTGGATGCACTACGCCGAAGGCTCGGCGATGCCGCCGCTGGTGATGAGCCTGGTGTTCGCCAAGGTACGCAAGGCTCCTCTGCCATTTTTCGCCAAGCCGATTGCCCACAGCATCGTCGACAAAGTGATGAAGAGCTTCATCAGCCCACAGCTGCGTCTGCACCTGAACTGGATGGAGCAGGCCTTGGGCGAATCCACCTGGTTTGCCGGCGAGCGTTTCAGTGCGGCTGACATCCAGATGAGTTTCCCGGTCCAGGCGGCGGCAGTCCGCGCCGGTCCCATGACGGACTATCCGAAGCTGCAGGCTTTCCTGGCCCGCATCGCCGAACGGCCGGCCTATCAGCGAGCCGAGCAGCGTGGCGGCGCGCTGGATCTGATCGGCGGCGCTCGTTGAGTACGGCGGGCCGCGCTTGCAGCATGGCCCGGCAGTCCCCACTTTCAGATGATGAACGACACGCCCCCGCTATTTGATAACCGCTTCCAGCGCGAGCTGCCCGGTGATCCTGAAACCGGCGCGCGCCGCCGCGAGGTGCTGGGTGCCGCCTGGTCGGCTGTGATGCCGACGCCGGTGGCTGCACCGCGCTTGCTGGCGCACTCGGCTGAGGTCGCAGGCCTGCTTGGCTTCGCCCCGACAACGATTGCCAGCCCGGAGTTTGCCGAGGTCTTTGGTGGCAATGCCTTGTTCGCCGGCATGCAGCCGTGGGCCGCCAATTACGGCGGCCATCAGTTCGGCCATTGGGCCGGACAGCTTGGCGATGGCCGCGCCATCTCCTTGGGCGAGTTGCTGGCCGGCGGCAAACGTTGGGAGCTGCAGCTCAAAGGTGCGGGTCCCACGCCGTATTCGCGCGGCGCCGATGGCCGAGCGGTGCTGCGTTCGTCACTGCGCGAGTTCCTGTGCTCCGAGGCCATGCATCATCTCGGTGTGCCCACCACCCGCGCATTGAGCCTCGTCGGCACCGGCGAGGCGGTGATGCGCGACATGTTCTACGACGGCCATCCGCAGGCCGAACCCGGTGCGGTGGTGTGCCGGGTCGCGCCGTCGTTCATCCGCTTCGGCACATTCGAGCTGCCGTCGGCGCGCGGTGATGTCAGGCTGCTGCGGCAACTGGTCGAGTTCTGCATCGCCCGTGATTTCCCCGAGCTGCAGGGCAGTGGCGAGGCGCTGTACGCCGACTGGTTTGCGCAGGTCTGCACGCGTACCGCGGTGATGGTCGCGCAGTGGATGCGGGTCGGCTTCGTACACGGCGTGATGAACACCGACAACATGTCGATCCTCGGTTTGACCCTGGATTACGGCCCTTACGGCTGGGTCGAGGACTACGATCCGGACTGGACGCCGAACACCACCGATGCGCAGGGCCGACGCTACCGCTTTGGCACGCAGATGCAGGTGGCGTACTGGAATCTGGTGCGATTGGCGCAGGCGTTGTCGCCTTTGTTTGCCGAGGTTGCACCTCTGCAGGCCGGATTGGATGGCTTCCGCGCGCGCTACGAGGCGGAAGAGCGTGCGCATCTGGTCGCCAAGCTCGGCCTGGGCGAGTTCCGCGACGGCGACGCCGAGCTGATGGCGCAGTTCCAGCAGCTGCTGCAGGAAGGCGAGATGGACATGACGCTGGCGTTCCGCGCCTTGGCGTCCATTGATATCGACGCGCCGGAGATTGGCCCGCTGGAGCAGGCCTTCTACTCGCCGGCTGCCCGCGAGCAGGTGCTGCCGGCACTGACCGACTGGCTGCAGCGCTACGCCGCGCGGGTCCAGGGCGCAGGGCAGTCGCCGCAACAGCGCCTTGATGCCATGCAGGCTGCGAACCCCAAGTACGTGCTGCGCAACTGGCTGGCCCAGCAGGCCATCGACCGTGCCGAACAAGGCGATATGGCCGGAATCACGGACTTGCTGGACGTGATGCGGCATCCTTACGACGAACAACCCGGGCGCGAGGCTTTTGCCGACAAGCGTCCGGAATGGGCGCGCAACCGCGCCGGCTGCTCGATGCTGTCGTGCAGCTCCTGAGCACCTCTCCACGAATGACCGATATGACTTCCTCTGCCTACCCCGAATGGTCGCGTCCGATCCGCGACATCGCCGACTTCCCCAAGCCCGGCATCCTGTTCAAGGACATCATCCCGCTGCTGGGTGATGGCGCCTGCTTCCGTGCCGCCGTTCAGGCCATGGCCGAGCCGTGGCGTGACGCCGGCCTGCATGCGGTGCTGGGCGTGGAGGCACGCGGCTTCATCCTCGGCACCGCGCTGGCGCTGGAGCTGGGCGTGGGCTTCGTGCCGGTGCGCAAACCGGGCAAACTGCCGGGCGCAACGCTGAAGCAGGAATACGCGTTGGAGTACGGCACCGATCGCATCGAAGTCAGCGTCGGCGCAACCCCGCCGGGCGCGCGCGTGCTGCTGGTCGATGACGTGCTGGCCACCGGCGGTACCTTGCTCGCCGCCTTGCAGTTGGCTGCGCAGCTTGAGGCGCAGGTTGTTGGCGGCGCAGTGTTGGTGGAGCTGGACGGCCTGGGTGGCCGTGAGCGCTGGCCTGATGGTTTGCCGCTGGCCGCTACACTGGTTTACTGAGCACCTGATCCACCCCAATCCGCGGAGTCCCGAATGCCGACGTTGAGTGAGCTGCTGTCTTCCTTCGATGGTGAACAAGGGCTGCTGCTCCCTGACAGTTGGCGACAAGGACGCACCGCCTACGGCGGCGTGCTCAGTGCGCTGGCGGTGGCCGCGGCGATGCAAAACCATGCAGGCGTGTTGCCGCCATTGCGCGCGATGCAGGTGACCTTCATCGGGCCTGCAGCCGGCCTGCTGCGTTTCGTGCCGGCGGTCCTGCGTGAGGGCAAGTCGGTGGTGAATGTCGGCGTGGATGTGTACTCCGACGATGCATTGGCGGCACGCTTGTCGCTGGTATTCGGGCGCGCCCGCGACAGCGCGGTTGCGCATGATTTCGCTGGCGAGCTGCCGGCCAAGGGGCCTGCCGCGTACCGCGACTTCGATATGGCAGCGATGCCGTTCGCGCCGGCCTTCACCCGGAACTTCCAGATGCGTCCTGCCGGTGGCGCGATGCCGGTGTCGGCTGCGGAGATTCCCGAGCTGCTGACCTGGATTCGCCATCGGGATGCCAGCGGAGTGGATCCTGCCGTGGCTCTGATCGCGATGGGCGATGCGATGCCGCCGGCAGCGTTCACCAGTTTCCAAGCTGCTGCGCCGATCAGCTCGATTACCTGGAACGTTGAGCTGCTCGATCCTTCGCCGCAGGGCGAATGGTTCCTGCTGCGTTCCTTCAGCCAGCATGCGGCTGACGGTTATTCGTCGCAGGACATGCAGGTCTGGGATGAGCAGGGCCGGGTGGTGATGCGCGGCCGCCAGAGCGTGGCGGTGTTCGCCTGATGCGCGCCATGCGTGTGTTGGGTGGATTGGCGCTGCTGCTGGCGATGCTCGGCTGGACTGCGTGGTTCGTGATCTGCAATGTGTATGAGTTCTCGCCGGCGCTGGACCCGGTGGCGTTTGCCTGCGGCTGGTTGTTGAGCGCGGTGCTGGTCTGGCGCGTGTTCCGCCGTGTTGCCTGGCCGATGTTTGCGCTGGCGACCTGCATCGGCGTGTACCTGCTGCTGATCCATCGCGGCATGGGCGAGACCACCGCGCTGGCGCTGTTTGTCGCAGCCAGCGTGGCGATTGTTGCCGCGGCATTCCGGGCAACGCCGCGCGCTCGCGCGGCCTGAGGCAGGTTCAGCGGGTCAGCCGGATGTCCCCTTCGGCCAGCGCCTGCCGCAGGAATGCCAACACTGCCGGGCCGCTTTCCCGGTCGGCGCGGGCATAGCCTTCGGCAGTGCCGCCAACCGGGATGTAAGGACCAGTGTCGCTGCGGAAGGTGGTGGGCTGCAGGAAGGGCGTGATCAGATGACCGGCGTCGGAGTAATACAACAGGGCGTCCGCTTGCGGCGCGCTGCGGCGCTTCAGGCGCTGCATCGCCAATGCCGCCATCTCGCCGGAAACACCGAGCTGATCGTCACCACCTGCGACCAGCAGCAGCGGGCCGTTGATGCGTTCGATCGGCAGCATCGCCTGCTCCAATGCTGCCGCGTGTGCACCAGGCTGATTCCAGTTGAGCTGTTCCACGTAGGGCAGGAACGGCAGGTCGCGGCCACCAACGCTCAAGGCAGGCTCATCCACGGCGCGGAAATCGGCCGGCTGTACATCACGGCGGATACCGCGGAACGGTGCGGGACTGCCTACCCATGACACTGCCGCCTGCAGGCGCGGATCATGCGCGGCGGCTGCCATTGCCACGATGCCACCCCAGGAACCACCCATCACGCCGACCTTGCCGGCAAAGGGTTGGGCGCGCAGCCAGCCGACCGTGTCGCTGACCGGGTCGATGGGGACGCGAATCAGATCCTTGGGCAGTCCGGGCATCCGGTAATAGGCAACAGCCACGGCGACGAAACCGTTGGACGCCAACCAGGCGGCATATAGATTCGCGGTGTCGATGCCGCCTTCGGCGCCGCCGAGGGTGATGACCACTGGATGTCGGCGGCCATCGTCCAGCGCACCAGCGGGGTGATAGAGATTTCCCACCACGCCATGCAGCTGCAAAGGCGTGGCAACGACGTTGGCTGCATTGATCCGCCGCAGCAAGGTCTGTTGCCCGATCCGTTCGCCATCGACGAAAGCCTCCAGTTGCATCGTTGCTGGTGCATAACGCAGGCCGTCGGCATCGCTGCGCATCGGCAGTGGCGTGGGTCTGCCTTTACCGGCTTCCGGCCGCATCGACCAGAACAATCCCATTCCATCGACACCCGCGTAGCTGCCAGCCTCGGCGCCTGCAGTGGCGGTATCGGCAATGCCGTTGTGATCGGCACGGTAGTTTGCGTGCGCCAACCATCGATTCCCGCTGCTGTCCTGCATGGAAAGTTGCAGTTTCACAGCTTGGGTTGGCAGCAGTCCGGCAACGCTGATCTGCACCGGTTGATCGGCTGGACCGTCCACGGGATGTACGCGCAGTTCGGCGGCAAAGGCCAGGGAGCTGCAGCTGAGCAGCAGCGGAAGCAGGAGATGCTTGAGCATGGGTGTTGTGAACGAGGAGCGGCCCGCGATGTTGCCGCTGCTGGAAGTGCAACGGAACAACTGGACGCCACCAATGGCGCAGGCCGTGCCGGGCTTGGCATGAGCCGTGCGTCTCAGCCGGCCGTGCCCATCTTCGATTCGAAGGCGTCGCGGTGCAGCCGGCTCAGTGGTAGCTGCGTGCCATCCAGCAGTTCCAGCGTCGCATCGCCATTGCGGCGTGGCAGCAGACAGCGCACCCGTGCGCAATTGACGATGACCGCGCGCTGTACCTGCACGAAGCCGGCCGGCGCCAGCTGCTCGGCGAGCCGGCCAATGCTCTCGCGCAACAGGTGCACCTGCTTGCCGACATGCAGGCAGGCATAGTGGCCTGCGCTGTCGATGTAGTCGATGTCTGTCGGTGACACGTAGTCGCTGCGGTTGCCATTGCGGATGCATAACGGTGCCAGCGGGTTGATGGTCTCGCGTGCAAGATGCCTGCGCAGCCGGTGCAGTGCGACAGCAAGACGGTTGGCATCCAGTGGCTTGGGCAGGTAATCGAGCGCGCCCAGTTCGTAGGAGGCCAACGCATGTTCTGCATGGGCGGTGGTGAAGATGATCGCCGGTGCAGGTGCGGCCAGGCTGCGCGCGAGCTGCAGGCCGTCTTCATCGGGTAGCTGGATGTCCAGCAACAACAGCTCGACCGGTTCGGCAGCCAGCAGCGAACGGGCCTGGGCGATGCTGGGCGCTTCGCCGACGATCTGGATATCCGCATGCGCGCCCAGCAGATGACGCAGCTTTTCGCGGGCCAGTGCGACGTCGTCGATCAGCAGGGTGCGGATCATGCGGCGGGCTCGCCGCTGGCAAGCGGCAGCTGGATGTTGACCTGGAAGTGCGCACCGTCGCATTGCGCGTGCAGCGTGGCACGCTCGCCGTAGATCGCCTGCAGGCGTTCGCGGCTGGCTTGCAGGCCAATTCCCATGCCGCCTGCGGCATCGCCAAGCGGGTTGCGGATCTGCAGGTGAAGCAGACCGTCGCGCGACTCGAACTGCAGGTTGATCGTGGCCTCGTCTGTGTCCGAGGTGCTGGCGAAGCGCACGGCGTTTTCGATCAATGGCTGCAGCAGCAGGCTGGGCACGCGCGCATCCCAAGCATCGGCGCTGGCCTGCAGTTGCACCTGCACTGGCTGCTGCTGCAGTAGTCGCTGCAGTTCGATGAAGGCCATCGTCTGCGCCACTTCCTCGCGCAGGGCGACGAAAGGTTCGCTCTGCAGCAGGTTGCGCAACAACTCACCCAACTGCGCCAAGGCAGCGTCGGCGCGCTCTGCATCGCGATAACCCAGCGCGCCGATCGCATTGAGTGCGTTGAACAGGAAGTGGTGATTCAGGCGCGCCCGCAATGCTTGCTCGCGCGCCTGCGCCAGCAGCTCGCCACGGCGGCGATAGCGGCGGATATAGGTCAGTGCCTGGCCGATGCCGATGACAGCAACATAGGTTGGGAGCGCGAACAGGCTGGTGGCGACAACCGCATGCAGCCAGCTGTCGGGCAGCGCGCGGGGCAGCGCCAGCTGCGAGAGGTAGTAGCCAAACATCCAGCCCATCAGCGACAGCGCAGGAATGATGCCAATGCCGGCTGCCAACAGCTTGCCCGCTGCCCGGGCATCGCTGCCCATGCCCAGTGGCCAGCGTGCGCACAGCCGCCAAAGACCAGGCGTTGCCAGCAGCCAGGGGCTGTAGATGCCAAGCAGGAACAGCAGGGAACGCATCAGCTCGACGGGAGCCAGACTGCCAGCGGAGGGGCCGGTGAGCTGTACTGCCGGCAGGGTGACCAGGATCAGCAGCAGCCAACCCGCGGATACCGCACGCCACGGAAAGGCCGTGGCGTGCGTATCAGCCGCATTGCTGGAAGAGCGGGTGTCCGGCTGGGAAGTCATGCGCACGTTCAAGCGCCGGGCTGGGCCGGCGCCTGATTACATCTTGCGAACGCGGAAACGCTTGCCCTTGATCTTGCCGGCTTCCAGGCGCGCAAGAGCTTTGCCGACCTGCTCACGGGCAATGGCCACGTAGGAGCGGGTAGGGAAGATGTCGATCTTGCCAATCGCCTTGGCCGACAGCCCTGCATCGCCGGTCAACGCACCGAGGATGTCGCCAGCGCGCAGCTTGTCGGTCTTGCCGCCATCGATGCGCAGGGTGGTCATCGCTGCCTGCGGCAGTTCTGCAGGACGCGCGGTTGCCAACGGGGTCTTCTGCCAGTTCAGCGGCTTGCCCTGCTGTGCTTCCAGTGCATCGGCGCGGCTGCGTTCGCGGCCGGCGACCAGGCTCAGTGCAAGACCATTGCGACCGGCGCGGCCGGTGCGGCCAACGCGGTGCTGGTAGGTGTCGATGTCGGTCGGCAGCTCGTAGTTGACCACGGCAGCGAGGTCCTCCACGTCCAGGCCGCGTGCGGCCACGTCACTGGCGACCAGCACGTTGCAGCTGCGGTTGGAGAACTGCATCAGCACTTCGTCGCGGTCGCGCTGTTCCATGTCGCCATGCAGCGCCAACGCCGAGAAGCCGAACTGGCGCAGCGAGTTGGCCACTTCGTCCACGTCCTTGCGGGTGTTGCAGAACACCACCGCCGATTCCGGCGTATACCTCAGCAGCAAGCCGCCGAGTGCCTTCTGGCGGTTGGCCGGCTCGGTTTCGAAGAACAGCTGCTGGATGGCCGGGGCTTCGGCCTGGCCATCGACAGTGACTTCGGCGGGCTCGTTGAGCAGGGCGCGGGCCAGTTCGCGGATCGCTTCCGGGAAGGTGGCCGAGAACAGCAGGCTCTGGCGGTCCTTGTGGGTGCGACCGGCGATCTCGCGGATCGGCTCCTCGAAGCCCATGTCGAGCATGCGGTCGGCTTCGTCCAGCACGAAGCTGCGGACCTGGCCCAGGTTCAATGCGCGCTTGCGCGCCAGTTCCTGCACGCGGCCGGGGGTGCCGACCACGACCTGCGGGTCATGTGCTTCCAGCGAGGCCAGCTGCGGACCCAGCGGCATGCCGCCGGTGAGGATCAGCAGCTTCAGGTTGGGGATGCCGGTGGCCAGCTTGCGCAGCTGCTTGCCGACCTGGTCGGCCAGTTCGCGGGTAGGGCACAGCACCAGCGCCTGGGTACGGCTGACGGACAGGTCGAGCCGGTTGAGCAGGCCCAGGCCAAAGGCGGCGGTCTTGCCGCTGCCAGTCGGGGCCTGCGCGATCACATCGCGGCCTTCCATGATCGGCGGCAGGGCCAGCGCCTGTACCGGCGTCATCGAGGTATAGCCCAGCGCGTCGATGCCAGGAGCGAGTGCCGGCGACAGCGGCAGGGAAGAGAAGTCAGTCATGCCGTATTTTCGCAGAAGCCGGGCGGCGGCGCTTGCCTTCCTGAATGGGTAGCCCGGTCGGCTTCATCCAGTGCCGGTGGGGCGGAATCAGCTCTTGCGATTATTGGTGACAGGTTTGCTCCTGGGTGTGACGGTCTTGGCCCCGGAAGGGCGCTGGTATACGAAGGGATAGGGCACGGCAGGTGTGTCCGGCAAGCCTGCACGCCATTGTTCGAGCACAGTAGCCACGGCCTTGCCGGTCTTGAACTGCGGTTCGGAGGGGAGCTCGCCTTGTTCCTTCTCGCGGCGGCGCACGCTGCCTGCAGCCAGTGTGTAGGCGTGGGCGAAGTCGTTGGTGGCGTTCAGGGCCTCGACCAGGAAGGCGCGGCCAAACCAGGTAGCGCTATCGGTATTGCCGCAGCCAAAGGATGGGCGGTCCTTGCGCGCGGCAGTGATCACCATGCGCTGCGGAGACATCAGTGCCGGTACGAAGGCGCCCGAGAAACAGGCCGAGACCACGATCACCGCATTGCCGATCTGGGCTTGATCCAGCATCCGCGCCAGCTGTGCCGGCGCCAGATAGTCTTCCTGGTCGCGGCCGGTGTGCAGGTAGACGCTGTTGTCATGCAGGCCGTGGCTGGTCAGGTAGAGGAACAGCACGTCTTCATCCGGGTCCAGCTTCTGCCCGAGCCCATTGAGGGCATGGCCGATGCTGTCGGCGGTAGCCAGAACCTGCGGAGGACCGCCATGGCCCAGGGCAGGCTGGTTGACCAGGCTGATCATGCGGCCTTCGGCACCCCAGCGCGTTGCCGACAGTTGCCGCAGGTAGGCCACTTCATTGGGGAATACGTCTTCGTCGGCATCGCCGGCCACGCCGAGTACATAGATGTCGGTCACGCCGGGGCGCTGGGCTGGCAAGCCCGCCAATGCGGCGTCCAGCATCGTGAGCTGGCTGCCTTCGAGTTTGGGTGTGGTAGCTTGCCGCTCGGGTGCTGCGGCGGCGCCGGCGAGTGCAGGGCAAACCGCAGAGGCTGCCAAAAACACGTTGGCGACGGCTTTCATCAGCCGGGTAGAGGAATGCTGGGAACCGCGTTGGGCTGCCATTGCCGTAATCCATGACGGTGGGTATGGCAGCACGATCAAGCTGACCGTGCTGCATCCAGTGCGCGCCAGGAGGCGGCCTTGGTGGCTATGGTGCCGGAGTTGGCGCCTGGATGCGTAGTGGATGCTTTTGCAGGTGTTGGGACCGCGCGCCGTAGCTGGCGCAATCCCGTAGCGGTCAGTGCGACGCTCAGTCCGCCAGCGATGACCAGTCATAGGCCAGGGCGCATTTCTTCCTGAGGTTCTCAAGTTGTTCTGCGGCATTGATGGCGCTGTTGGCGCGGTAGACCAGGTCCTCCAGCCTGCACAGGACGTCGGCCTGCTCGTCATCGTCCGGTACTACCTCGACAATCCGGTCGACAAGCTGGTGCATCTCCAGCAGCTTCTGTTTGCGCTCGTATTCGCCAAGCGCGGTAGCGTCCTGCACGACCTGCTGTGCCAGAACGTCGAAGTGATCGCGCAACTTCTCGTAGTCCATACAGCACCTGCTGTTATGACTGCCAGCCAATAGCCTGTAATGGTGCTGTCGGGGATACCACTACCACAATGAGGGATACACCTTACTTGGCCTAGGATTTATCTGACAAAGCCGTTGTCGAGGGGCTGGAAGGGCGCCCAAGGGACTTGCATCGCCAACCAGGTGCCGGCGTCGATATCGACCTCAGCGTAATGGGGATGGAGTTATCCCGGGCGGCTGGCCAGTGTTGCCAACATCGGCGTTGTCTTACGGTGAGATGGCGTAGATGTAGAAGTCGTTGTCCCGCGCCCACCCGAGCGCTTCATAGAGTCTTTGCGCTGGGATGTTGTCCTTCGCGGTCTGCAACTCAATGCGTCCAGCACCAAGCCCCTTCGCAACAGAAACCGCAGCAACCATCAGTTTTCTTGCCACGCCCAGGCGGCGAGCGTCTGGAGACACGAACAGGTCGTAGAGAACGTAGCTTTTGGTAGCACCAACGGAATCGAACAGCGGATAGAGTTGGGTGAAGCCGAGAAGACTGCTGGTGGAATCAGCCGCAACCAGGATCAGGGAGGATCCCTCCCGCAGACGGGCACCAATGAACTCCCGGGCCAAGCCGGGATTGGAAGCTTGACCATAGAACTGCCGGTAGTGATCAAAGAGCGAGGCGACGGGCTCCATGTCAGCAGCGGTGGCAGGACGAACGGAAATTTCCACTTCTATCTCCTTGCGATTGGTTCTGATGGCTTCGGCGAATCGCGGTTCGTCAATCTGGATCATCACATTCCGCCACGCGGGAGCGGGGTCTGGTGCCCACCTGAGCTACGAGACGGGCAGGGCAGGACGCTGACCTACGGAGGCCGCAGACAATGAGGCTTGGGAAGGGGGGCAGGCTGCGACAAGGCTCTCTACGGGAATGCCAAGGTTCCTGTGTAGCTTGCGGATCATTGGGAGTGTCAGCTCGCGCTTGCCGTTCAGTACCTCATATACCCGGTTCGGCTGACCAATGCTGGAGACCAGGTCCTTTACCGTGAGCCCAGATTGCTCCATGCGGAATTTGATGGCCGCAATAGGATTGGGCGCTTTAAGCGCATAGTGTTTTGCTTCATAAGCCTGCACCAGCGTGACGAGGACATCGAGGCGATCACCCTCTGGAGTGTCAGGAAGGGCCATCATCAGGCCGTCGATTTCGCCGAGCATTGCACGGTAATCGGCTTCATTTTTAATGGGTTTGATATCCATGGATCACCTCAAATGGTTTGAGCGTCGATGGCGTCGTACTGCGGATGAGTACCAATGAAACGCACGTATACGACTCGGTAGTGATAGTTGATCCAGACGATCAACCTGTACTTGTTGCCTGCGATGTTGAAGACAACTCTGCTGTCCTTGAGGATGCTTGCACTGCCGAAATCCAACTTGACCTCCGCTGGCTGGCTCCAGTCCGAGGCTGCAATATGTTTGTACAAAGCCATCGTCGGCTCTTCGGCATCGGCATATTCAGGTTTGTCTTGCCAGAACGCCTTGAGCGTCGAAAGGGCTATGACTCGCATGGTGGCAACCATAGTCCCAAATTGGGACTGTGGCAAGATGCTGTTAGTCCAGAGTCGTCGGTTGGTCAGGCCCCGCCCTTCCAGGAACTAGAGCCAAGGGGCCTTCCAGCGCGGGCAAGTGGAGCGTCGGGATGAAGCCACAGCGCGAGAAGCTTCCTTCCAAATGCCCAAGGGCACTCCCGCAGTCGCGTGGACGCGGAAACAAAAAAGGCCGGAAACCCATGCTGCTATTGGGTTTCCGGCCTGATCGGGACCTTGACGGTCCATCTAATGGTGGAGGTGGGCGGAATTGAACCGCCGTCCGAAGGCACTCCATCCCCGGCACTACATGCTTAGCTCACCGTTGGGTCTCGTCCTGTGGCAGCACGGTGTGCAAAGCGCACCCCAGGACCAGCCTGTTTTGGTTAAGCCGTGACTGACAGGCAGCCGTCACAGCCGGTTCCGTGATAATGACCCTACATCCACGAGCACGGGCACAAGTGGGTTCGGGGCTTACGCCTTAAGCGGCGAGAGCGTAGTTGTCGTCGTTGGCAACTAGAGTTTTGCAGCTGGATTTACGAGGAAAGCTACCCCCTCGGCATGCGCCAAGCGACTTCACAACCCCCGTCGAAACCAGTGCACCCCCGGTTTAACGTTGATTTGTAACGACTTTTGGGTGAAACGTGACGAAAAGCTGCCAAAAGTCTCGCTGACGGGGTGGATGCTACAGGGAAAAGCCTGAACAGTCACTGGTTGGAGCAGGGGGGGCACTCAACCCGTCTGGGTCTGGCGATCGTTCCAAGGCTGTTGTGGAAGACCATCCCATTGCGGCCTGGCGATTCGGGCCACCTTGGATGGGGTAGATGTGAAGGGCTGATTCGCAAGTTCACGAAGTCTTCGATGTCGTCAGTCGCAAGGTGATCCACCCTGGTCACCAGTGCTGAGTCGCGCTCGTTTAAGTCCCCCAACGAGCACAGCCAAGCAATTGGAAAGAACTTCATCACCGAGAAAAGCACGCCGTCGTCTCCAATAACGGCCTCCTTCCTGGCCAACGCTCGCCCCACAATCTGCGGCTGGTACGGATAGACCCAGTAGTAGAGGCGGAGATCGGCCGGAAAGAACTGATCTAAGTTGAGGAAATAGTTGGTTTTCAGTTCAGCGAATGGGCCGATTTTAAATGTGCCCAAGCCATGAGCGAGAAGACGACGTTCCCCCGATTTTGAGTAGCGCGGCGATTTGGAGTTCAATCCCCAACGAGACGGAGATTGGACATGAAGAAGCGCTTTTCCGAAGAGCAGATCATTGGCTTCCTGCGTGAGGCAGAGGCCGG
>NZ_JASCOR010000081.1 GCF_029959445.1 Stenotrophomonas sp. PS02298
GGCGCAGGCCGCGGCAGCGGCCTGCGCTACAGTACGCACATGAACGAATTCGACCGCGTACGCGACTATCTGACCGGCCTGCAGGACCGCATCTGTGCCGCCATCGAGCAGGCCGACGGCCAGGCCCGTTTCAACGAGGACCGCTGGCAGCGCGCCGAAGGTGGCGGTGGCCGCACCCGCATCCTGCGCGATGGCGCGGTGTTCGAGCAGGCCGGCATCGGCTTCTCCGACGTCGCCGGCACGCGCCTGCCACCCTCGGCCTCCGCCAACCGCCCGGAGCTCGCAGGAGCGTCCTGGCGCGCCTGTGGCGTGTCGCTGGTGTTCCACCCCAGCAACCCCTACCTGCCGACCACCCACGCCAACGTGCGCTACTTCCAGGCCGAACTGGACGGCAAGACGGTGGCGGCCTGGTTCGGCGGTGGCTTCGACCTCACCCCGTTCTATCCCTTCGACGAAGACGTGCAGCACTGGCACACGATTGCGCGCGAATTGTGCGCACCTTACGGCGAAGAGCGCTACGCCGCGCACAAGCGCTGGTGCGATGAGTACTTCTTCCTCAAACACCGCAATGAAACACGCGGCGTTGGCGGCCTGTTCTTCGACGACCTGCACGCCGACTTCGAGACCGACTTCGCTTACCTGCAGGCGGTGGGCGATGGCTTCCTCGATGCCTACCTGCCCATCGTCGAACACCGCAAGGACACGCCGTATGGCGAACGCGAGCGCGAGTTCCAGCTGTACCGCCGCGGCCGCTACGTCGAGTTCAACCTGGTCTACGACCGCGGCACCTTGTTCGGCCTGCAGAGCGGCGGCCGCAGCGAGAGCATCCTGATGAGCCTGCCACCGCGCGTGCGCTGGGAATACGGCTATACCCCCGACAGCGGCAGCGACGAAGCGCGCCTGGCCGAATACCTGGTCCCGCGCGACTGGCTGGACGCCTGAACTGTAGTGCCGAGCCATGCTCGGCATGGGCTTTACCCGCAGTCTTGTAGGAGCGGCGTAAGCCGCGAAGCTCATTGTCGGTCCGATTGCGGGCATCGTCGCCACTTCATTGCTGCCGGCTTCGCGGCTTACGCCGCTCCTACAACACCGTTGCCGAGCATGGCTCGGCACTACATCTTGTCTTTCTTGAGGATGATGGTGATGTGGCCGTTGGTTTCCAGCAGTGCCAGATCAACTTCATCCACTTCATCGCAACCGGCATCGCGCATCGCCTTGGAAAAATCGGCCTTGCTGACCAGCTCGCGCTGCAGCACCTTCTGCAGCACGTGGCCATGCCGCGCCAACACCACCGGTTCGCCTTCGATCACCTGCTCCATCACCGGGCTGCGGGTAGTGATCCAGCCCACGACGTAGTTCAACGCGATCAGCGTTGCTGCCAACAGCAAGCCGCCGCCCAATGACGTGTCCTGCCCCAGCAACGCGTTCTGCACGGCATTGCCCAACAACACCAGCAACAGCATGTCGAACGGGGTGAACTGACCCAGCGTGCGCTTGCCAGCAACCCGCACCATCACCAGCACCACGACATAGACAATCACCGCGCGCAGGATGAACTCCCACCACGGCATCGCCAGTGCGAACAGGTCGGACATGATTCCCCTCCATCACTCGATGACCTCATCCTCGGCCAGTGCAGATAAAGACGGCGCGAGAAAATCGGCGGGAGCGGCCTCCCATCTGAATAGTTTCAAATGAGACAAAAAAGAAGCCCCGCCGACCAGGGGGGGGGTCGACGGGGCCGGGGAGCGGGCATTTGGGGAGGAATCCCCGCTCCGAGATCTGCTCCAGGGGATGGGAGAGATCCGCGACAGACGTTGCGTCTGTCGCGGACTATATGAGCACTATCAACCTTGATGGTTCGTGAAGATTCTGTCTTTCCTCCAAAAGAATTAAGGACAGATTCATCTGCGGAAAACAGCATTATTTTCTAAATGCAATGTAACGCGACGCATTGTTTCATTTACCAAAACTTTCTAGTTAAGAAACTAGAAAATCAATGCGCTTCGTCCCAGTTTTCCCCGATTCCGGTGTCCACCACGAGCGGCACACGCAGACTCGCAGCTGATGCCATTCGTTGCTCGACTTCCGCGCGCAAGGTGTCGATGAATGCGATGTCGGCCTCGAACACCAGTTCATCGTGCACCTGCAGGATCATCCTGGCCTTGTCACTGTGCACCTGCAGCCAGCCATCCACGCTGACCATCGCGCGCTTGATGATGTCCGCGGCAGTGCCCTGCATCGGTGCGTTGATGGCGGCACGTTCGGCACCTGCGCGCAGGCCCTGGTTGCGGGCGTTGATGTCGTTCAAATACAGGCGGCGACCAAACAGGGTTTCCACATAGCCCTGCTCGCGCGCCTGCACGCGCATGCGCTCCATGAAATCGCGGACCGCCGGATACCGACTGAAATACAGCGCCACATAATCCTGCGCCTGGCCACGATCGATGCCGAGGTTCTTGGCCAAGCCGAACGCGCTCATACCGTACATCAGGCCGAAGTTGATTGCCTTGGCCGCGCGACGCTCGTTCGGTGTCACTTCGTCCAGCGCGCGACCGAACACTTCGGCAGCGGTGGCACGGTGCACGTCGGCGCCCTGCTCGAATGCACGCACCAGGCCCGGGTCTTCCGACAGGTGCGCCATGATCCGCAGCTCGATCTGCGAGTAGTCGCAGGCCATCAGCTTGCGCCCCGGCGGGGCGACGAATGCCGTGCGGATACGCCGGCCGTCCTCGGTACGGACCGGGATGTTCTGCAGGTTGGGATCGGACGAGGACAAGCGCCCGGTCGCCGCTCCCGACTGGTGATAGCTGGTGTGCACGCGACCGGTGTCCGGGTTGACCATCTCCGGCAGCTTGTCGGTATAGGTGCTGCGCAGCTTGGTCAGGCCGCGGTATTCGAGGATGACCCGCGGCAGCTCGTGCTGCTCGGCAATCGCCTCCAACGCTTCTTCGTTGGTGCTGGGCTGGCCCTTGGGGGTTTTCACCAACGCCGGCAGGCCAAGCTCATCGAACAACACCGCCTGCAGCTGCTTGGGCGAATCCAGGTTGAAGGTATGCCCTGCCAGCTCGGTGGCCTTCTGCTGCGCAGCCAGCATGCGTGCGGACAGATCGCTGCTCTGCCGCTTCAGCTCGGCCGCATCGATGCGCACGCCGTTGGCTTCGATGCGCGCGAGCACCGGCACCAGCGGCATTTCGATATCGCGGTACACGCTCTGCAGCGACGGCACGGCCGCCAGCTGCGGGCCCAGCACACGGTGCAGGCGCAAGGTGATGTCAGCGTCTTCGGCGGCGTAGGCGCCGGCCTCGTCGATGCCTACCTGGGCAAACGAAATCTGCTTTGCGCCCTTGCCGGCCACGTCCTCGAACTTGGTGGTGGTGTAGCCAAGGTAGCGCTGCGCCAGCGAGTCCATGTCGTGGCGGGTAGCGGTGGAGTTCAGCACGAAGCTTTCCAGCATGGTGTCGTCGGCATAGCCCTGCACGTCGACGCCGTGGCGGCGCAGCACATGGATGTCGTACTTGCCGTGCTGGCCGAGCTTCTTCTTGCCGGCATCTTCCAGCAGCGGCTTGAGCGCATCCAGCACCTGCTGCATCGGCAGCTGTGCCGGCGCACCCGGATAGATGTGACCTACCGGGATGTACGCGCCCTTGCCGGGTTCGACCGCCAGACTGATACCAACCAGGTTGGCGCGCATCGCGTCCAGTGCATCGGTTTCGGTATCGAAGGCGAATTCGTCGGCGGCCTGCAGGCGTTCCACCCAGGCCTGCAGCTGCTCGCTGGTGAATACCGTTTCGTATTCACCCTTGGCCGCCATCGCTGGGTCCAGCCCGGCAACCGGCTCATTGTCGACGGCCCTGGCGTAGCCAGCGGCAGTGCCGCGCAGGCTCGGCTTGCTGTCGGTAGTGACGTCTGGTGCGGCCACACCGCCCAGCTCGCGCAGCGCCTGGGTGAAGCCGTAGCGCGCGTACAGGCCACGCAGCGACTCCACGTCCTGCTCGCGCAGCTGCAGGTCGCGTGGCCCCTGTTCCAGCGGCACGTCGGTGCGGATGGTGACCAGATCACGGTTCAAGGGCAGCCGCGGTAGCGCGGCGCGCAGGTTCTCGCCAATCTTGCCCTTCATGCCCGGGGCGGCAGCAATCACGCCGTCCAGATCGTTGTACTCGGCCAGCCACTTGGCGGCGGTCTTGGGACCGCACTTCTCCACGCCCGGCACGTTGTCGACGGTATCGCCCATCAGCGCGAGGTAATCGATGATCTGATCGGCGCGCACGCCGAACTTGTCGATCACCGCCGCGTCCGAATCGGTACGGCTGCCGGTCATGGTATTGACCAGCACCACGCCCGGACGCACCAGCTGGGCGAAATCCTTGTCGCCGGTGGAGATGGTGACTTCCAGTCCATCCGCAGCGGCGGCCAGCGCCAGCGTGCCGATAACGTCATCGGCTTCGACGCCGTCGACACGCAGGATGTCGATGCCCAGCGCCTGCACGATGTCGCACATCGGCTGCACCTGCGAGCGCAGGTCGTCGGGCATCGGCGGACGGTTGGCCTTGTACTCGGCATACATGTCGTCGCGGAAGGTCTTGCCCGGCGCATCGACCACGAAGGCGACGTATTCGGGCTTTTCCTTCAGCGTGGATCGCAGCATGTTGACCACGCCGAACAGCGCGCCGGTTGGCTCGCCATTGGCGTTGGTCAGTGGCGGGAGCGCGTGGAACGCGCGGTACAGGTAACTGGAACCGTCTATAAGGACTAATCTGCTCATGCGCTGATTCTACGCGGCGGACCGTTGCCGCATGTGGACAGGCATAATCGAACCATTCCCACCGAAGGATGCGACCCCATGAAATCCCTGCTGCTGATTCCCCTGCTGGCCCTGGCTGGCTGCGCCTCCCTCGGCGAAGGCGCGACGCCGGTAGATGTCAAAGGTGCGGATATCACGCGCAAGTCGATGGACAACGGCGACACCATCGAGGAATACCGGGTCGGCGGCACCCTGCGCATGGTCAAGGTGACCCCGTCGCGCGGCGCACCGTTCTACATGTACGACCGCGATGGCGACGGCCGCATGGACAGCGACAAGGACGGCACCAAGCCGGTGTACTGGAAGCTGTATAGCTGGTGATCTTCTACCCCCTCCCTTGCGCGAAGCGCAGGGGAGGGTTGGGGAGGGGTGCTTTTGGCGGCCAATCCTGAAGGCCAGCAGGCCCATTCACCCGGTACAACAAAGCCCTCGATTCGAGGGCTTTGTTGATTCTTGGTTCTGGTTTCTTTGGGGATACCGCGGGAAGCAACCCCTCCCCAACCCTCCCCTTCGCTGCGCGAAAGGGAGGGGGCAAAGGCCCTCCAATCGAGGCCTTCACGGCGGAAAGCACCCCTCCCCGGCCCTCCCCTTTGCCTTCGGCAAAAGGGAGGGGGTGGAAGCCTCAGCGGATCACCAGCACCGGCACCGTGCTGCGGGCCAGCACTTCCGAGGTCTGGCTGCCCAGCAGGACCCGGGTGACGCCACGGCGTCCGTGCGAGGTCATCACCACCAGGTCGCTGTTGCAGGCCTTTGCGGTGTCGATGATGCCGTCGGCGGCGTAGCGGTCCAGCACGTGGTGGGTCTGCACGTCGGCCACATCGGCCGCGTGAGCGGCTGCCAGCGCCGGTTGCAGGATCTTCTGCGCGGCTTCCTCGCGGTCCTTCTTGTACTCCGGGCTGGCCTCGTAGCCGGCACTCCAGCCCATGGCGTCGTACATGCCCACCGCCCACGGCTCGGAAACCGTGACGATGTCGGCATGCGCGCCCAGCTGGGCGGCCAGCTCCAAGCCCTTGGCCAGACCCTTGGCGGAAAGCTCGGAACCGTCGGTGGCGATCAGGATGCGCTTGTACATGGCAGTTCTCCTTGGATGAAGGGTGGTGGTGACACCATTGCACACCCGATGTTGCCCCCATGCCTTGCGCAAGATCAAACCGGGCCGATCAGGCGCTGACCCATACCTCCCAGTGTGGTCCGCGCAAGGCCCCAAGGGGCGCTGCGCCTACGCGGGTTACAAATCCGTCGCACCTGCAGTGCAGAGCCATGCTCGGCAGCCTTTCACACGGACAAGGGGATCCGACACATCGTCGGCGCCCACAAACGAATCAGATCACCGTCAGATTCGCATACGCCATCACCAGCCACTTGCTGCCGGCGTCGGCGAACTCGACCTGCACGCGTGCATGCTGGCCGTTGCCTTCGTAGTCGGTGACCATGCCTTCGCCGAACTTGGGGTGATTCACCAACGCACCCAGCTTGATCGGCGGCGCTTCGATATTGGCGTGACCGCCCATCACCCGGTTGGCACCTAGCGAGGCCGGGCGCGAGACCTGCACCTTGGGACGAACCTCGCTGAGCAGCTCGCGCGGGATCTCGCGCAGGAAGCGTGACGGCAGGCTGTAATTGTCCTGGCCGTGGATGCGGCGCGATTCGGCATAGCCCAGCACCAGCTTCTGCCGTGCACGGGTAATGCCGACGTAAGCCAGACGGCGCTCTTCTTCCAGACGCCCGCTTTCTTCCAGCGAGCGTGCGCTCGGGAACAGCCCTTCTTCCATGCCAGCCAGGAACACCAGCGGGAATTCCAGGCCCTTGGCCGAGTGCAGCGTCATCAGCTGCACGCCCTCTTCGCCCGCCTGCGCCTGACCTTCGCCAGCTTCCAGCGAGGCATAGGACAGGAAGGCGACCAGCTCGCTCATGTCCTCGGCACCCTCTTCGATATCGTCTTCGCGACGCACGAAGCGTGAGGCCACCGAGATCAATTCGTCGAGGTTGTCGGTACGCGATTCCGAGTCCAGCGCGTTGCGACTTTCCTTGCCCCAATGCTCACGCAGCGCCGAACGCGACAGCACGTGATCGATACGCTCGGACAGATCCATGTCGCCGGTCTCGGCGGTGATCTGCTGCACCAGGTTGATGAAGCCGGCCAGGGCATTCTTGGCGCGCGAAGTCAGGTCCGTGCCCTGCGTGGCCAGCATCGCCGCTTCCCACAATGGCAGCGCCTGCTGGCGCGCAATGCGTCGCACTTCATCCAGAGTACGCTCGCCGATGCCGCGCGTCGGCGTATTCACCGCACGCTCGAATGCAGCATCGTCGTTGCGGTTGGTCATCAAGCGCAGGTAGGCCAGCGCGTCCTTGATTTCAGCACGCTCGAAGAAGCGCATGCCGCCGTATACACGGTATGGCACCTGCTCGCTGAGCAGGGCTTCTTCGAAGGCGCGCGACTGCGCGTTGCTGCGGTAGAGCACGGCGACGTCACCATAGCTGCCACCATCGCGTACCCATTGGCGTGCACGCTCGACCAGGTAACGCGCCTCGTCCATTTCGTTGTAGGCGGCGAACAGATCGATCGGATCGCCGTCGCCGCTGTCGGTCCACAACTGCTTGCCGATGCGGTCCGGGTTGTGCGCGATCACCGCATTGGCAGCACCCAGGATGTTGGCGGTGGAGCGGTAGTTCTGTTCCAGACGAATGGTCTGCGCGCCCGGGAAATCCTTCAGGAAGCGCTGCACGTTCTCGACCTTGGCACCGCGCCAGCCGTAGATGGCCTGGTCATCGTCACCAACCACGAATACATGCGCGCTGTCGCCGGCCAGCACGCGCACGAAGGCGTACTGGATGGCGTTGGTGTCCTGAAACTCGTCGACGAGGATCTCGCGGAAGCGGGCGCGGTAATGCGCCAGCAGCGCCGGGTTGTCGCGCAGCAGCTCATGCGCGCGCAGCAGCAGTTCGGCGAAGTCGACCAGGCCGGCTCGGTCACAGCGCTCCTGGTAGGCCGCATAGGCCTGGCGCAGGGTTTCGCCCCACTGGTCATGCGGCTCGGGCTGGATGTGCTGCGGACGGCGGCCTTCGTCCTTCTGCGTATTGATCCACCACATCACCTGCTTGGGCGGGTACTTGCTGTCGTCCAGCTCCAGCTGCTGGACCACGCGCTTGACCATGCGCAGCTGGTCGTCCGAATCCATCACCTGGAAGGCTTCGGGCAGCTTGGCATCGGCCCAGTGCAGGCGCAGCAGGCGATGGGCCAGGCCGTGGAAGGTACCGATCCACATGCCGCGGCTGCCCTTGCTCAGCTGCAGGTCGATGCGGTGGCGCATTTCGCCGGCCGCCTTGTTGGTGAAGGTAACCGCGAAGATGCCGTGCGCGGGCACGCCACAGACTTCGGTAAGCCAGGCGATGCGATGGATAAGCACGCGCGTCTTGCCGGAACCGGCGCCGGCAAGAATCAGGTGGTGACCAAGAGGCGCGGAAACGGCCTCGCGCTGGGCTGCGTTCAGCCCGTCGAGCAAGTGGGAGACATCCATGCACCCATTTTACGGGAAGGCGTCCCGGTAGTGCCGAGCCATGCCCGGCAAGGGTTTTACCAGGAACCCGTTTTGTAGGAGCGGCGTAAGCCGCGAAGCCGGCAGTGCTGGAAAGGCCTTAAGAGCCACCCCCTCCCCAACCCGTCCGGCCCGAAGGCACAGCCTTCGGTCGTTCATCAGGCCGCGCGCCAGTGGCGCGCAAGCAGGCCTTCTTCACCCCCTTTGCTGCGCAAAAGGGAGGGGGCAAAAGCACTACAGCGTCTGTTTCGCCGCCGCGGCCGCCTGCCCACGCAATTCAGGAATCGCCAGGCTCTCCCACAGGTTGCCGATGCGCAGACTGCCCAACACCTGCACGCGCGGCTCGACCGCGCCATCGGCGTCGATCAAGCTGCCGTCGGCTGCTGTGTCCAGACCGATCCCATGCGGGCCGGCGCGGCCGACGCCACTGCCCAGCAACTGCTGCAGCAGCGGATTGCGCATCGCCTGCGCGCGCATTTCCACGCCGGTGGCGTTGACCACGCATTGCACCTCCAGCTGCATCGGCTGACGCCAGCGATCCTGCGCGGTCAGGCGTACGCAGGCGCCTTCGGCAACCGCGGTTTCCAGACGGCCACGATGCAACTGCAGTCGACCGGCCTGCTGCAGCTCCAGCAGCTGCGCATGCAGCGGCGCGGCGATACGGTGGCGATGCACATCCCAGTAGCGCACCACATGGCGCAGGAAACGCCGCTGGTCGTCGAATGAAAGGGTTTGCCACAGCCGTTGACCCAGCGGACGAATACGCTCCATCACGCTCTGCCACGGGATATCACGCGCTGCCGCTTCGGCCGCGTGACATCGCAGTGCGTGCATGCGCTGGCGCAGATTCATTGCCAACAACGGTTCCGGATCGTAGTCGGCCGCAGCGCCCTTGGCATGCGGCAGCGGCAGAAGCGCATGCCGCGACATCACATGGATACGGCCGCGATGACCATTGGCCTGCAGCGTTGCCACGCTGTCGGCCATGCTCAGGCCGGAACCGATGATCGCCACGTCGGCGTTGCCCGCAATGCCGTCGAGTGACGGGTAATCCCAGGCTTCCACTCGCTTGCCATCGACCAGGCCGCTGGCACCACGTGCCGGCAACGGCCGCAGCGCATTGCCCACCGCCAGAATCACCCGCCCGGCCTGCAACGGCCGACCCGAATCCAAGGTCAACAGCACACCTTCGTCATTGAGCTGCAGCGTCTGTACCCGTGCAGCAAGAATTTCCAATTGCGCAGGGCTGGCGTCCACCGCCTGCTGCAATCGGTGGCGCAGGTAGTCGGCGTAAAAACGACGCGACACGAACTGCCCGGCCAACTGTTCCCGCGACAGTGCCGGAAAGGCCTGCGCCTCACACAGGTAGTCGAGGAAATCCTCGGGTTGTTCAGGAAAGCCGCTCATCTTGGCGGCCGGCACGTTCAATACGTGCTCGTCGCGGGTGGTGGCATAGGCCACGCCACGGGCCAGCGGCAGACTGGGCTCGATCACCAGCAGGCGCAGCGGCCCGCTTGCGCCACGCAGCACGCCGATGGCAGCAAGCACGCCGGCGGCGCCACCACCAATGATGGCCAGATCACACAATGCAGGGGTATCGATAACACTCATCTGCCCGATTGTAGGCGATGCCGTACCCCTGCCTGATGCTGCACGGGCATGTATTCATGCTCGCAGGGCGGGAACTTTTTCACGGCGCTGAAACACAAAACCCGCCTTTCGGCGGGTTCTGCTTGGAACAGCAGCTCAAACAATCCCTGGGGATTACTTGATCTTGCCTTCCTTGTACATCACGTGCTTGCGAACAACCGGATCGTACTTGAGGAATTCCATCTTCCCCGGGGTGTTCTTCTTGTTCTTGTCGGTCGTGTAGAAGTGGCCAGTGCCGGCCGAGGAAATCATACGGACCTTATCGCGCTTACCTGCCATGATCGTTTACTCCTCAGACCTTTTCGCCGCGCGCACGCAGCTCAGCCAGAACGGAATCGATGCCGTTCTTGTCGATGGTGCGCAGTGCATGCGCGGAAACACGAAGCTTGATCCAGCGGTTCTCGCTGGCAACCCAGAAACGACGCTCGTGCAGGTTCGGCATGAAACGACGACGGGTCTTGTTGTTGGCGTGCGAGACGTTGTTACCCGTCTGCACTCGCTTGCCGGAAACTTGGCATACGCGGGACATTGCGCACCTCGGTAATGTTGATGACTTCCTTAGCCAGGAAGACGGCGGCCCCGGCGGTTACCCGCCACGCGTCATGGGAATCAAAGGGTTACGCTGACAAGGATGGCCAGATGACGTGTTCCCGGCCACCGGCCCGGAGAATTCCGGACACAGCGAGCCGCGTATTGTGCATGTAATCAGGTACCTGCGCAAGTTTGCGCCGGCAACCCTCAGGGCCTGGCGACAAACAGCCCGCCCGAAGCAGGCGCCCGCTGCAGTGCATCGGCGCTCAGCCGGGCCCTGGCGGTGCTGATGAACAGGCGCCCATCCGGCGCAAAACACAGGCTGCCCACATGCGGTGCCGGCACCGCCAGGCGCCGCTGGACTGCGCCATTGGCAGCAAGTTCGAGCACCGCACCGCCGCCCCACATCGCCACCCACAGGCTGCCCTGCGGCGACATCGCCATGCCATCCGGCTTGCCGGGCTCGCCGAGGAAGTCGGTGATCACCCGCGGCTCACCCAGACTGCCGGCCTCGATGTCGGCTGGGTAGGCCAACAGGGTCCGCGCCAGCGTGTCGATCACATACAGGGTCTGGCCGTCGGCAGAGAAAGCCATGCCGTTCGCCACGCCCAGCCCTTCGGCCACGCAGCGCACCGGGGCATCGGCGCTGGCTGCATGGAACAGTGCACCGCGGCCAGCAAGCAGGCCACGGTGCATCGAACCAGCCCACAGCCCGCCACGGGCGTCGACCACCATATCGTTCAGGCGGCAACCAGCGCCCACTGCGATCTCCGGACCAGCCGCCAAACTGCCATCGGCGCCGATCCGCACGAAATGGGTCTCGCCGTTGCCCACCAGACCCTGCCCGTCACAAGCGAGCGACCAGACCGCCTCGGCCAAGGGTGTTCGTGTGCAGGCCTCACCATCCCAATGCAGCAGGGCCGGTGCGGTGGGCTCGACCCAGGCGACCCGACCGTCTTCCAGCACCAGCGGCGACTCGCCGACCAGGGTCTGCGCGTCGCAGGCCAGACTGACACCGCTGGCGGGCACAGCCTGCAAGGCCTGCAACCACTGCCACGCCCGGGCACCCACCTCCTCTGCACTACGGCCCGGCCGGTACAGATCCGAACCGATGCCAACCGCGCGTACTCCGGCCTGCCACAGCGCCGGCAGGGCATCTGCGCTGAAGCCGCCGACCGCCACCAGTCGCGCCTGCGCCGGCAGCACCGCTGCCAGTGCCGACAAGCGCGGCGCCGCCTCGTGCGCAGGGAAGGCTTTCAGGTAACGCGCGCCAGCAGCCAGGGCAGCGAATGCTTCGCTCGGCGTGGCAAAGCCCGGCATCGGCTCCATGCCATGCTCGAGCGCGGCGCCGATCACCGCCGGGTTGGTATTGGGCGATACGCAGAAGCGGCAACCAATCGCCGCCAGCGCCTGCACCTGCTCCACCTCCAGCACGGTACCGGCGCCCACCAGCAAACGATCGCCGAAATGCGCGGCCATCAGCGCGATGGTGGCCAGTGGATCGGGCGAATTGAGCGGCACTTCGGCCAGTCGCACGCCTGCATCTACCAGCGCCTGACCGACCGCCAGCGCCTCGGCGCCGGTAAGTCCACGCAGTATCGCGACCAGCGGCGTATGTTCGATCGCCGCATCGAAGGCGGCGGCGGAGTTGTGGTTCATGCGGGTTGTTCCAATGCCGCCCGATGCAGGGCGAGAAATCCGCGGGTCACCGCGTCGTGCGATGCGATGGAATACGCCTGCCCGCCAAGTACTTCGATGGCGCGCGCATACAGCGCACACACCGGCGCAGCACCCACCAGCGGCAGCGGCCTGCTCAATGCATCCGGCCACAGCTGCAGCACATCGGCCAATTCCGCACCGATCAGCACACCACGCAACCACGATGCACCGTCGCGACGCGGCAGTTCACCACGGATCACCCGCGCACGCGCGCCGAACAACAGGCTGCCCAGGCCCAAACCGCTGCGATGGCCTTGCTGCAGGCCATCGAGGAATGCCGGACCATCTTCGGCGGGACCATCCACCACCGAAGCCAACAAGCCGGCAGCGGTCAGGCGATCGAACACCTCACCGGACATCGCGGTCAGGAACGATGCCACCGCGCCGTCCTGCAGCTGCACCCATTTGCTGTGCGTACCCGGCAAAGCCAGCAATCCATCCAGCGGCAGCTGGCCGGCGTCGAGCAGGCCAAGCAGCTCGGTCTCTTCGCCGCGCATGATATCGGGCGCATCGTCCTGCGGGCGCCGGCAAGCCAGCCCGGGCACGATCGCCACCGCCACCGGACCGATGTGGGTCCGGTGCAGCCGTGCCGCCAATCGCTGCGGCGTTGCCGGGCAATCGGCATAACCAGCATCGCTCCAGCCAACATTGGAGCCGACCATGCCGCAGGCATAGACCCGTGCGGCATCCGGCCAACGTGCCACCGTCTGCACCAGCAATGCTTCCATCTGCGCACGGTCCAGGCCGACGATGCCGCGCGGCTGTTCCACCGTATCGGCAACGCGGCCATCGGCCTGGATCAGGAACGCACGAAAATTGCTGCTGCCCCAGTTGATGCCGATGATCGGCGCCTGCTGCATGCCACTCATCGACGTGTCACTCCCGCACCACCATCAAGCGGCACCACCGCGCCAGTCATCCAGGCACTGCGCGGCGAGGCCAGGAACAGCGCCAGCTCGGCGGCATCCGTCGCCGTGCCGAGCCGCTGCAATGGATGCCGCTGCACATTGCGCGTGCGTGCTGCCTCGGCATCCTCACTGCGATTGAAGGAGGCGCGCAGCATCGGTGTATCCAGCGAGGCCGGTGCGATCGCATTGACGCGGATCTGCTCGGGCGCCAGCTCCAATGCCGCGGTGCGCGCCAGCGATTCAAGTGCGGCCTTGGAGGCAGCGTAGGCAGCCAAACCGGGTGTTGCGTAGCGCGCGTTGATCGAAGACAGCAGCACGATGCTGCCGCCGCCGGTGCGGCGCAGGCCCGGCAATGCATGCCGCATCAAACGCCGTGCGCCAAGCACGTTGACCGTATGCACCTGCTGCCACAAGGCATCGTCATCGGCCCAGGTATCAGCGGGCGGGCAGATGCCGGCGCAATGGATCAAGGCGTCCAGCGGCTGGCCGACATGTGCAGCCAGCGCGGCATCCACCGCCGCGCCATCGGCCAGGTCAAGCACAAGTTGCTGGACCGCACCCGCTACCGCCACCCGGTCCAGCGCCAGCACCTGCGCGCCCTGCGCCTGCAACAGCGCGCACACGGCCGCCCCTGCACCGCTGGCAGCGCCACTTACCCAGACGCGACGCCCACTCCATTCCATCTGCCGTACATCCTCGCCCATGATCAGAACCGATAGGTGATGCTGGCCTTGTACGAACGCCCGAACACCACATTGGTGCGCAGGCCTTCGCCATAGCCATCGAAAGTGCGCTGTTCGCTGTCCAGCAGGTTGTTGGCCTCGACCTTCAACGACATGCGGTCGCTGAAATCGTAGCTCATCGATGCCGACAGATCCTTGTAGGTATCGTTGTAGATACCGGTGGATGCGGCGGACAGACCGACCAGGTACTCATCGCGCCAGTTGTAGGCCAGACGGATGCCGAACGGCCCGTTCTCGTAGTAGCCGATCAGGTTGGCGTTGTTCTTCGACAAGCCCGGGAAGCTCATCGCATTGCCATTGATGTCGGTGATCGGGGTTTCCGAGTCGATCCAGGTGTAGGTCGCCACCACACCGAAGCCATCGAGGATGCCGGTGAACGGCACCTGCGCCAGCAGTTCGGCACCTTTCACCTTGGCTTTGTCACCGTTGATCTTGCGCAGCACCAGGTAGTTGGTGTTGTTGTAGACCTCGTTGCTCTGCCGCTGCACGATGAAGGTGGAGACATCCTTGTAGAACAAGCCAGCCGAGAGCAGGCCCTGGCCGCCGTAATACCACTCCAGCGACAGGTCATACTGGGTCGCCTTGAACGGATCCAGGTCCGGCGCGCCACCACTGCCGGTGCCCGGCGAGGTCTGCACGCCATTGCCATCGAACACGGCATTGTTGTTGAGGGTCACGCCGTTGTTGAGGTCCTCGGTGTTCGGGAACGCCACGACTTTGGCGGCACCACCGCGCAACACCAGCGTATCGCTGAGCTGCAGCTTGGCCACCATCGACGGCAGCATCTCGTCATCGCTGCGCTTGAACGTGGCCGGTGTCACCACACCAGTTCCGCTGAGCAGGTTGCCGCGCGACTCGAGCTCACGGTGCAGGAAGCGCACGCCGATGTTGCCGGTCAACCCCATGTCGCCGACCGTGGTGTCCCAGTTGAGCTTGGCGTAACCCTCCAGGAAATCCTCATCGACACTGAAGGTGGAACCATGGGTCAGCACGGTGTTGCGCAGGTCCAGGCATTGCGCGTTCTGCGAGATCACCGGCAGGTTGGTATAGGTTTCGCAGCCGGCCAGCTGGCCACGCAGGCCGGCCAGATAGTCGCGCGGCAGGCCACTGAACTCGCCCGGCAGGAAGTCGTGGTTGCTGTACTGGCTGACGTAGTCGCCCATCTGCGATACCGGGATGCCGCCGGTCGGGCGGATGTCGGCGCGCAGCGGGTTCTGCAGGCTTTCAAGTCGGCTGAAACGCGCGCCGAAATCCAGCGAGCGCAGCGGACCATCATCGAAGGCCAGGCTCCAGTCGGTACGCAACGCGCTGGAATCGGTTTGGGCGCGCCAGTTGTTGTCGAACAGGATGGTCATCCGCCATTGCGCCGGATCGGTCACGTCGACGCCACTGACATTGAAGCTGCCGAAGCTACCATTGCGCAGGTCGAAGTCGGTGACCGAGGTCAGCCCGGCCATTGGCGCCAGGCGCATGTAGTGCTGGTCATAGCTGGCGGTGGAACGGCCCCAGTTGAGCTCGGCCGAACCGTCCAGCCGCTCACCGACGCGGAAGCTGGCGCGCAACGCGGTGGACAGCGTGTCTGCGTCGATGTCGGCCACTTCCGAGTTGAGCAGCACGGTGCCGGTAGAACGGCCAGCGAGCAGGATGTTGTGCTCGGAGTAGACCGCATTGCTCAGCCCGGCTGACGGGTTGAAAGCAATCCAGTAGCGATCACGCTCGGCTTCCTGGCGCGAATAGAACGTATCCCAGGTCAGCTCGACGCCATCCACCGGCCGCCATTGCAGCACCGCGCTGACGCCAACCTTGGTGCGGTCATCGTCGATGTTCTGCGCACGCATGTCGGTGCTGCCGAAGCGGGTCTTGCCCGGGTCGGTCGGATCGGTGAAACGGCTATAGCCGGAGAACGTGTCCAGCCCCTGCTGGACCACGTTGCGGTGACCATAGGTGGCCGAGATCAACGCACCGAAGCGGCGGTCCTCGCTGCGTCGCGACAGCAGGCCGAAGGCGTTGTAACCGTAGGCATCGGCCATGTCATCGTAGGTTCCAGCGACGCTGACCACGTTCTGCTCGCTGTCGCCGGACAGCGGCTGGCGCGTATTGATGTCGACGATGCCGCCGAGGCCACCGCTGAGCTGGTCGGCACCGGCCAGCTTGGTCACCGACAGCCGCGAAATCAGCTCCGACGGCACCAATGACAGCAGTCCATACGTGGAGGTCGCCAACTGGTCCAGGCCATTGCCGCCGCGGCCGGTGGCATCGACGATCTGCCGGCCGTTGTAGAGCAGCACGTTTTCCTTCATGCCGCGCACGAGGATATCGCTGCCTTCACCCATGCCGCGCTCGATCTGCACACCGGCCACGCGACCCAGCGATTCGGCCACGTTGGTGTCGGGCAGTTTGCCGATGTCATCGGCGACGATCGCGTCGACTATCTGCGCCGAATCGCGCTTCAGGTCGCGTGATGCTTCCAGGCTGCCGCGGATGCCAACCACGGCAACAGCATCCAGGGTCTGCGCTTCCTGCCCGCCTGCGGGCGGGGCAGCGGCGTCCTGCGCCGAGGCCAGTGCAGGTGCCAACAGGCAGACGCCCAGTGCGGTGAACAAAGTCGAACGTCGAAAACGATGCATATGTCGTGCCCTCTCCCAAGGTAGGGATCCTGCAGCCTGCCACCAAGACCGGCGCGGACCCTCTCCGTCCGCTGCCCCGCCCCGCACTGCCAGCCTGCCGCCCGGATCCAACGAAATCCGTCATTGCTGCTGCACTGCGACTTGGCAGTGTTGTCGCTAATATAGCAATATGTTTTGGCCGCGCACGCTGCAATGCAGCGAAAGAAGTCGATATACCAGCGGACACTTGGAAATCCCCTTTAACGCGTGTTGCTACGAATGGCACACCAATAGAACAAGGACCCGGCGCAATGGCCGCTCTGCAAGGCGTCTTCCCGATTCTCCCCACGATCTTCACTGCCACTGGCGCCATCGACGAGGCCGGCACCGAGGCAGTGTTCGAGTACCTGCTGGCCGCAGGTTCCGCAGGCGTCGTGTTTCCCGGCCTGGCCAGCGAGTACGACATGCTCAGCCTGGAGGAGCGGCTGCACCTGACAGCCTGCATCGGCCGCTGGAACCGCGGCCGCGTGCCTTTCATCGTCGGCGGCAGCGCAAAGACGCTGGAGGACGCGGTGCAGGTCACCCGTGCGGGCGGCCAGGCTGGCGCGGCGGCGGCGATGGTGCTGACCCCGCATGCATTGGCCGGAGATGAGGATGCGATGGCGGCATTCTTCGCCCGCCTCGGCGAAGAATCCGGCGTCGCCATCATGCTGCAGAACGCCCCGGCACCGATGGGCATCGGCCTTGGCGTGGACGCATTGCTGTCGCTGGCCACGCGCGTGCCTGCGATCCGCTACGTCAAGGAAGAAACCATGCCGTCCGGCCACCGCATCACCGCGCTGTCCGAGCGTGCTGGCGACTCGGTGGAAGCGATATTCGGCGGCGCCGGTGCCCGTTACGTGCTGGATGAGCTGGCCCGCGGCGCGGTCGGCACCATGCCCGCCTGCGAAATCACCGAAGTGCACGTGGCGATGCTGGCCGCGCACGCCGCCGGTGATCCGGAAACCGCACGCGTGCTGTTCGAGCGCACCCTGCCCTTGCTGAGCATGCAGGCGGTGTTCCGCTGGCGCCTGACCAAGGCCGTGCTGCTGCGCCGCGGCCTGATCGCCAGCGACCATGTGCGTGCGCCCGGCCCGGCACTGGATGCCTACGACCAGCGCGAACTGGATACCCTGTTGGCCCGCATCGCCGATCTGCTGCCGCTGGATGCAGTTCCCGGCCGCGCGCCACGGAGTCCTGCATGAGTGCCGTCACCCGCGTCGAAACCTTCATCCTGACCGTGCCGCGCAACACCCCTTACCTGGGCCCATTGGGCGCAGGTGAGCGGGTCAATGCGCGCGGCTACCTGGTGCGACGTGGCAACGGCACGCTGTATCCAACCGTGGACAGATCGGTACTGGTACGCGTGACCACGGCCGATGGTGCCATCGGCTGGGGCGAGACCTATGGTATCTGCGCACCGCGTGCGACCTGCGAAATCATCAACGACCTGCTCGCGCCGGAATTGCTTGGACGCGAGCCCGAGGACGTGGAAGCGATCTGGGATGACCTGTACGGGCTGATGCGCGTACGCGGCTGCGGCAGCGGCTTCCACACCGACGCGATCGCCGCACTCGATATCGCCTTGTGGGACCTGCGCGCACGCGCGCAGGGCAAACCACTGTGGGCACTGCTGGGCGAACGCCGGCATGAACGCATCGCCGGCTATGTATCCGGCCTGCCGGCCGCCACCGTCGCCGAGAAGATCGAGATGGCGCGCGGCTTCGCTGCCGAGGGCCACACCGCGTTCAAGGTGCATGCCGTTGTAAGCCATGAAGGCATCGCCGAGGAAATGGCGGCACTGCGCGAGGCGCTCGGCGACGAGGTCGAATTGATGGTCGACCTGCACTGGAAGTTCGATCACGCGCAGGCACTGCAGTTGGCCCAGCAACTGCAGCCCAGCAAGTTGACCTTCATCGAGGCACCGTTGAAACCAGAAGACGTACCCGGCCTGATCGCACTCGGCAAGGACAGCCCGATTCCGGTTGCCGCCGGCGAAGAATGGCCCACCGAATACGTTGCACGGCCGCGCATCGACGGTGGCAGTCTTGCCTTCGTGCAGCCGGAGATGGGCCACACCGGCATTACCCAGTTCCTGCGCATCGCCCGCCTCGCCGCTGCGCGGGGCGTGCAGGTGGCACCGCACGCGACGATTGGCGGCGGTATCTTCATGGCGGCCAGCCTGCAGGCCTCCGCCGTGATCGAAGGCCTGTGGCGGCATGAGTGGCAACATTCGATCTTCTCGCGCTCATTGCGCATGCTCGACACCGACATGGCCTACGGCCGCCAGGGTTATCAGCTGCCAAGTGGCAATGGCCTGGGCGCAACGCCCAACGCGTTGTTCTGGGAACACGCCGAAGCGATCAGCTGAGCAGCAGGCAAAAGGCCGGAGCGGTTACCCGCCCCGGCCTTTTCAGTGCAACAAGGTTTCAACC
>NZ_JASCOR010000082.1 GCF_029959445.1 Stenotrophomonas sp. PS02298
GGGAGGGCTGGGGAGGGGTTGGCTTTTGAGGCTTCACCGGGAAAGCCTCTGCCGAGCATGGCTCGGCACTACAGGCCCCTCTCCCGTTTACGGGAGAGGGGTTGGGGTGAGGGGGCTTTTGGGGCTTCACCGGGAAAGCCTCTGCCGAGCATGGCTCGGCACTACAGGGAGGGATTTTCGTCGCAATGTTGCGCCGCAGAATGCGCAGAGCGAAATGCTCATGCTTTACTTGGATCGATCTAAATTTCGGCAACGTGCTTCCGGGGATGCAGGTGGGGCCGCGCAGGGCGGGGTCCAGCACGCTGCAAACCACTGAAAACACTGCCGAGCAGCGTGTTCCACGGCCCAAAGTTTGTTGCTTTTGCCCCGCCAGCCGCCGTCGTGACGGCCGTCGGGGCAGCTGCAGGGGCCTACCCGTTTTGCTGATGCCTGGCATCTCTCCCCCATCCCGTTCCCGGATGGGCTGGACATCAGCGGCCCGGCTTGTCCGGGCCAACTTCTGCCACAGCTACACCGCCGCCGTACCGACCGACCCAAGGATCCAATGCATGAGCCGATCGCCTTCCACCGCCCACTCCCGTCGCCGCCCGTTGGCAACGGCTGCCTGCCTGCTGGCGCTGAGTTTCGCGCCGTTGCTGCAGGCCGCGCCGTCGGCCGCGCTGGAGCGCGAGGTCAATACCTTCATCGGCAGCAAGGATGACGGCAATACCTTCCCGGGCGCGTCGGCACCGTTCGGCCTGATCCAGGTCAGCCCGATCGGCAGCCATTACTCCGGCTGGCGCTATGACGACGAAAAGATCCGCGGCTTCGGTCATTCCTTCATCTCCGGCGCCGGTTGCTGGGAGCAGGGCGGGCAGGTCTCGGTGTTGCCAGTGACCGGCAGCATCGGTCCCGGTGGTGATTTCGATACCAAGGACCCCAAGCGCTTCGACCACAAGAACTACGCCTCGGCGTACAGCCACGATGGCGAAGTCGGTCAGGCCGGCTACTACAAGGTCCGGCTGACCGATTACCGCGGCATCGACGTGGAAACCATCGCGCTGACCCGCGCTGCCGCCGAGCGCTACACCTTCAGCGCAGGCGTCAGTGAAGGCCAGGTGCTGGTCAATGTTGCCCAGGCCAATGAGCGCCATTCGGTGATCGGCAGCGTCATCGACGTGGTAGGCGACCGTGCGGTGGAAGGCAAGCTGGTCACCAAGAGCTTCTGCGGCGGCCACCAGTACACCACCTGGTTCCGTATCGAGTTCGATCGCCCGTTCAAGGCGCACGGCACCTGGGGCGAGGAAGGCGGTCTGCCCGGCGCGCGCCACAGCATGGAAGGCGAGGCCAAGCCCAATGGTGCGTGGCTGAGCTTTGACCTGGCCGATGGCCGCAGCGTCACCGCTACCAGTGCGATCTCGCATGTGGATGCCGAAGGTGCGCGCAACAATCTGCGCAGCGATGGCATGCAGGGCGGCAAGCTGCTGGGCTTCGATCGCATGCGTGCGCTGTCGCAGGCGCAGTGGCGCGAACAGCTGGGCAGCGTCAAGGTTGAAGGTGCGAATGCCGATGACCGCACCGTGCTGTACACCGCGCTGTACCACGCGCTGCTGCAGCCGATGACCGGCAGCGATGCCGATGGTCGCTATCGTGGCTACGACGACGTCATCCACCGTGCCGATGGCTGGACCTACTACGAGTATTTCTCGCTGTGGGATACCTACCGCACGCAGAACCAGTGGTTGGCCCTGACCCGTCCGGAAGTTGCACGTGATATCGGCCGCAGCCTGCTGGCCATCAACGAACAGGGCGGTTGGTTGCCGCGTTGGGGCTATGCGAATTTCGAAACCAATGTAATGACCGGCGACCCGGTGACGCCGTTCATGGTCGACCTGTGGCGCTTCGGTGCACTCAAGGGCCGCGAGGCGGAAGCCTGGGGCGCGTTGCGCCGCAATGCCTTCGAGATGCCGCCGATCAATTCGCGCATGGCTGGCCGTTCCGGCAATGCCAGCTATCTCGCCAATGGTTATGTGGCCTATGACCGTGCCTTCCCGTCCAAGGGCATGGACGTTGATCCGCACCACGGCGGCTCGGCTACGTTGGAATATGCATTGGCCGATTGCGCGCTGGCGCAGATGGCCGATGGCCTCGGCCACGCCGACGATGCAGCAACCCTGCGCGCACGTGGTGGCAACTGGCACAAGGTGTGGGATGCGGATGTGCGTGATGCCGAAACCGGCTTCACTGGTTTCCCGCGTCCGCGCGACGAGAACGGCAAGTGGTATACGCCGGCCGATGGTCATTACAGCCCGCGTTCGCAACACGGCTTCCATGAAGGCACCGGCTGGCAGTACCAGTGGCTGGTCCAGCAGGATGTGCCCGGCATGCTGCAGGCCATGCATGGCCGCGAACAGGCCGGCAAGCGTCTGGATGCGTTCTTCGCCTATGACGCGCTGCTGCAGTCACCGCTGACCGCTGCACGCAAGGAATGGGTGGTTGGTCCGTACAGCTACTACAACCAATACCGCTACAACCCCAACAACGAGCCTGACCTGCATTCGCCGTGGATGTATACGCTGATCGGCCAGCCGTGGAAGACCGCCACCGTGGTTCGCGCGGCGCAGCAGCTGTTCACCAATGCGCCGAACGGCGTTACCGGCAATGACGACCTGGGCACGATGTCGGCCTGGTACCTGTTCAGTGCGCTGGGCCTGTATCCGGCAGTGCCGGGTAGCGGCCAGTTCCTGCTGCATGCACCGCGCTACAGCAAGGCCGAGATCACCCTGGGCAATGGCCGCAAGCTGCGTCTGCAGGCACCGGGCGCCGATCCGCGCAGCCTGCAGTACATCCAGAGCGTGCAGGTTGATGGCAAGCCGCAGCCGGCGGTGTGGCTGGATTGGCAGCAGCTGCAGCAGGGCGGCGATGTGCGCTTCACCCTCGGTGCGCAGGCACCGGAGCAGGGCTGGGGCACCGCACAGGCGGACCTGCCGGTGTCGTACTGCGCCACCCCGGGCAGCGCCCAGCCGTGAGCTCGGGCAGCGCCAAGGCCGGAAAGAAGGGAGCGGGCAGCGCAAGCGCTGGCCGTGATCCTTTAGGCTTGGCGCATCCCGGAACCGCAGCGGAAATGATGAAAGACACTTCTACCGGCGCCAAGGGCGCACGCAAGGCCGGCCAACGCGCGGTCACCGTCACCGACATCGCGCAGGCGGTGGGCGTGTCGCGGGCGACTGTGTCGCTGGTGCTGCGCGGCAGCCCCCTGGTCAATGTCGATACCCGCGCCAAGGTCGAGGCGGAGCTGCGCAAGCAGCGTTATGTGTACAACCGCACCGCTGCCAACCTGCGTCGTCGTACTTCATCGTCGATCGCGTTGGTGATCAACGATCTGTCCAACCCGTTCTTCGCCGAATTCGCCTCGGGCGTGGACGAGGCATTGGGTGGCAAGGGTTTCGTGACCTTGCTTGGCAGCACCGGCGAATCGCCGCAGCGGCAGCAGGCGGTGTTGAGCACCTTGATGGAACACACGCCGACCGGCTTCATCCTCTCGCCGGCCGAAGGCAGTGATGCCGAAGAGCTGCGCCATGTATTGGGTGCGCATGCCAACGTGCTGCTGTTCAACCGTGAACTGGCTGGCGCGGACTGGGATTTCCTCACTCTGGACAACCAGCACGGCGCGTACATGGCAACCCGTCACCTGATCGAACGCGGTCATCGTGACATCGCCTTCTTTGGCGGGCATGGCGCATCCAGTTCCTGCGCGCAGCGCCGTTTGGGTTACCAGCAGGCATTGAGTGAGGCCGGCTTGCCTTTGCATGCGGACTGGTTGATCGAGTCCGCACCCAACCGTCTGGAAGCCGCAGCACGTACCGGTGAATTGTTTGAAAGCGCACAGCGTCCCAGCGCGGCGGTCTGCTACAACGACACGGTTGCATTGGGCCTGATGCTGGGCCTGACCTCGCGTGGCATACGCCCAGGCGGCGACTTCGCCGTTACCGGCTTCGACGATATCTCCGAAGCCGCAGTCGCAGTGCCGCCGTTGACCACGTTGACCGCAGATCCGCGCGAACGTGGCCGGCAGGCTGCAGCCTTGTTGCTGCAGCGCCTGGACAACCCCGATGCAGCACCGATGCGTACCGTCGCACCGGTGCAGCTGAGGATCCGCGAAAGCAGTGCAGCAAGACCAAGCTGACTCCTCAACCCCATCTCCCGATTACCGTATCCAGGCAGCCCACATGCACATACCAACATCGCCGTCATCTACATCAAGCCAGTCGGCGCCCGTGGTCAATACGCATGTGGCCATGGCGGTGGCGACGACCATCTTCTTCATGTGGGGCTTCCTGACCTGCCTCAACGACATCCTGATCCCGCACCTGAAGTCGGTATTCGAACTGAACTACACCCAGGCGATGCTGGTGCAGTTCACCTTCTTCGGTGCGTACTTCCTGATGTCCTTGCCAGCTGGTCGGCTGGTTGCACGGCTGGGCTACAAGCAGGGCATCGTCGCCGGCCTGGTGATTGCCGGCATCGGTGCACTTGGCTTCTGGCCGGCGGCTGAGCTGCGTATCTATGGCGCCTTCCTGGCGGCCCTGTTCGTGCTGGCAACCGGCATCACCGTGCTACAGGTGGCGGCCAATCCCTATGTCGCGTTGCTTGGCCCGGAGCGGACCAGTTCCAGCCGCCTGACGCTGGCACAGGCGCTGAACTCGCTGGGCACCGCGATCGCGCCGATCTTTGGCGGCATGTTGATCCTGGGCAATACGGTCAAGAGCGCCGATGAGCTGACCGCGCTGCCGCTGGCTGATCAGTTGGCCTATCGCGCGCAGGAGGCACAGTCGGTGCAGGGGCCGTATCTTGGCCTGGCAGTGGCGCTGTTCCTGCTGGCGCTGTTCGTGTTCCTGTTCCGGCTGCCGTCGCTGAGCGAGAACAGCGAACAGGCCGACAGTGCACGCCACAGCTATGGCGATGCGCTTCGCCACAAGCATCTGCTGTTCGGCGTGCTGGGCATCTTCTTCTATGTGGGTGCCGAGGTCTCGATCGGCAGCTTCCTGGTCAACTACCTGTCGCAGCCCAACATCGGCGGCTTCAGTGAGCAGCAGGCCACGCACTACGTGTCGCTGTACTGGACCATGGCGATGATCGGCCGCTTTGCCGGTTCGCTGCTGCTGGTGCGCTTCTCGCCGCGCAAGCTTCTGGCGCTGTTCGCGTTGATCAATGTGGGCTTGCTGGCACTGACCATGGCCAGCGAAGGCCAGGTGGCCTTGTACTCGATCGTGGCGATCGGCCTGTTTAACTCGATCATGTTCCCGACCATCTTCGCGCTCGGCATCGAACGCCTGGGGCCGTTGACCAACAAGGCGTCCAGCCTGCTGATCATGGCCATCGTCGGCGGCGCAGTGGTGCCGTTCCTGCAGGGCATGCTGGCCGACCGCATCGGCGTCCACCATTCATTCGTACTGCCGTTGCTGTGCTACGGCTACATCATTTTCTACGGGCTGGTCGGTTCGCGTACCAGCACCGGCGTTACCCAACAGGACTAAGGCCAGATGGGCAAGATTGTTTGTTTCGGCGAGATTTTGATCGATCTATTAGCGCAGCCACCGGCCTCGGCGGACACCCCGCGCGCGTTCCTGCAGTACGCCGGCGGAGCCCCCGCCAACGTCGCAGTGGCGGCCGCGCGGTTGGGTGCCAGCAGCCATTTCGCCGGCATGTTGGGCCGCGACATGTTCGGTGACTTCCTGCTGGAGAGCCTGCAGCAGGCCGGGGTCGAGACCGACTGCATCGTGCGTACCGACGCAGCCAAGACCGCGCTGGCCTTCGTCGCGCTGGATGCGCATGGCGAGCGCAGCTTCAGCTTCTACCGGCCGCCGGCGGCGGACCTGCTGTTCCGCGCCGAGCACTACCTGTCCGCCTGCTTCGACGGCACTGCCTGCTTCCACGTCTGCTCCAACAGCCTGACCGAAGCGGACATCGCCGCGGCGACCTTCGCCGGCATGGAGCGCGCGCGCGCTGCTGGCGCGGTGGTCAGCCTGGACCTCAACCTGCGGCCGGCGCTGTGGCCGGCCGATGTCGATCCCACACCGCGCCTGTGGCAGGCGCTGGAACGTGCCGACCTGATCAAACTCTCGCGCGAAGAGCTCGATTACCTGGCCGCGCCACTGGGCGCCGACGGCGATGCGCAGGTACTGCGCCGTCTGTTGGCGGCGCAGGCGCGCTGGGTGATCGTCACCGACGGTGCGGGCACGCTGCGCTGGTATACCCGCCATGGCGAAGGCGAGGTACCAAGCTTCCGTGTACAGGCGGTGGATACCACCGCTGCCGGCGACGCCTTTGTCGGCGGCGTGCTGGTCGGGCTGGTTGAGCGCGGTGGTGCAGGCGCCGGTTTTGCCGCGTTCTGCCAGACCCCGAATGCAATCAATGGCACGCTGCGCTTCGCTGCCGCGGTAGGTGCCTTGGCGGTAACCCGCAAGGGTGCGTTCGCGGCAATGCCCGCGTTGAGTGAAGTACAGCAGCTGCTGCAGCAACAGGAAGCCATCGCATGACCACCACGCCCGATTTCCGTTCCCCGGCCTTCCTGCGCGCACACATCGCCGACACGATGGCCTTCTACCATCCGCACTGCATCGATGCCGATGGCGGTTTCTTTCACTACTACCGTGACGACGGCAGCATCTACGATCGCAGCCATCGCCACCTGGTCAGCAGCACCCGCTTCGTCTTCAACTATGCGATGGCTTACCGCGAGTACGGCAACGCGGAGTATCTGGAAGCGGTGAAGCACGGCGTGCGCTACCTGCGTGATGTGCACCGCAATCCAGCCACTGGCGGCTACGCCTGGACCCTGCGCGATGGCAAGGTCGAGGACGACATGAACCACTGCTATGGCGTGGCCTTCGTGCTGCTGGCGTACAGCTGTGCGCTGAAGGCCGGCATCGAGCAGGGCCGTGAATGGATGGACGAGACCTGGCAGCTGCTGGAGCGCCACTTCTGGGAGCCGCAGCACGGCGTGTACCGCGACGAAGCCGACGCCAACTGGAACTTCACCGGCTACCGCGGTCAGAACGCCAACATGCACATGTGCGAAGCGATGCTGGCGGCGTTCGAGGCCAGCGGCGAGCAGCGCTACCTGCAGCGCGCCTTGCAGCTGGCCGACAACATGACCCGCCGGCAGGCGGCCAAGGCCGGCGGCCTGGTCTGGGAGCATTACGACATCGATTGGAACATCGATTGGAACTACAACCTGGACAACCCCAAGCACCTGTTCCGGCCGTGGGGTTTCCAGCCAGGTCATCAGACCGAATGGGCCAAGCTGCTGATGATCCTCGACCGCCACGTCGATGCCGATTGGCTGGTACCGACCGCACGGCACCTGTTCGATACCTCGATGACGCGTTCGTGGGATGAGGCGCGTGGCGGCCTGTATTACGGCTTTGCGCCGGAATCGCGCCGTCAGCCGAACATGGATGGCGCGGCGATTGGTGGCGACAGCTTCGTCTGCGACGACGACAAGTATTTCTGGGTGCAGGCCGAGTCGCTGGCGGCCGCCGCGCTGCTGGCCAAGCGCACCGGCGATGCCGGCTACTGGGAGTGGTACGACCGGCTGTGGGCGTACTCGTGGCAGTACTTCGTTGATCATCGCTACGGCGCGTGGTTCCGCATCCTCGATGCCGACAACGGCAAGTACGACGACGAGAAGAGCCCGGCCGGCAAGACCGATTACCACACCATGGGCGCCTGCCACGAAGTGTTGAATGTGGTGCGCGAAAGCTGATCAACAGCATTCGTGTCGTTTCAGTCGCCATCCCCGCCAAGGCGGGGACCGCTCCAACGCTTGGCGTCAGTAGCGAATTGCAGGGCAAGCGTAGTTTCGGATTTTTGTTGATGGTGTTTTGACCGCCAGCGGAACTCGGTGAGGCAAACCGGAAGCAGCACCAGGGAGAAGATGGAATGCAGCAAGCGCATTCGAAGTTTGGATCGATACAAATTCTCGCTCAACGCGTATGCCGTGGCCTGTTGCTGTGCGCGCTGTCGCTGGCTTCCAGTGCAGCCGTGGCCGCACCATTGCAGGCGCAATGGAGCTTCCGTCTGCTGCCCGGCGATGCACAGCTGCAAGCACATCCCGGCATGGATGCGTGGAAGCAGGCAACCGTGCCGGGGAGCGTGCACACCGATCTGATGGCTGCTGGCGTGATCGGCGATCCCTATGTCGGTGCCGCCGAAGCCGGCCTGCAGTGGATTGGCCTGGCTGATTGGGAGTACCGCGCGCGTTTCGATGTTGATGCAACAACGCTTGCGCGCCCGCATGCCGAACTGCGTTTCGATGGCCTGGACACCTTCGCCGAAGTCCGCCTCAACGGCCAGCCGCTGCTGAAGGCCGACAACGCGCACCGCACCTGGCGCGCACGCGTGGATGGGCGCCTGCGCGCGCAGGGTAACGAACTGCAGATCGTGTTCCGTTCGCCGATCCGCACGCTGCTGCCGCAGGTGCAGGCGATGCCGAACAAGATTGCCGGCAATTATCCATCGCCCTACGGCGATGAGCCCAAGGACGCGATGGTCGGCAACTTCGTACGCAAGCCCGCCTACCACTTCGGTTGGGACTGGGGTCCGCGCTATGTCACTGCCGGCGTGTGGCGACAGGTGCACCTGGACAGCTGGGATCAGCAGCGCATCACCGATCTGGCAGTACGCATCGATGCGTTGGATGCGGACAAGGCGCGCTTGAACATCCTATTGCAGGTGGAGCAGGCCGATGCCGGCGCCACCCAGCAGGTCGTCGTCGACGTGCGTGACCCGGAAGGAAACTCTGTAGCGCAGATCAAGCGCGATATCGCGCTGGCACCCGGCGAGAACACGGTGTCGCTGCCACTGCAGATCGACAAGCCGCGCCGCTGGTGGCCGGTGGGTTACGGCGCGCAGGATCGTTACACCGTGCAGGCACGGCTGGGCGACGGCAAGCAGGAAGCATTGGAATCCAGCATCCGTATCGGCCTGCGCACCGTGCAGCTGCAGCGCGAAGAGGACAAGGACGGCGGTCAGGGCTTTGGCTTCGTCATCAATGGCGTGCAGGTATTCGCCAAGGGTGCGAATGTCATTCCGTTTGATGCCTTCCCGGCTCGGGTAACCCACGAGCGTCTGCGCCGCGACCTGCAGGCCGCACGCGATGCCAACATGAACATGCTGCGCAACTGGGGCGGCGGTTATTACGAAGACGATGCTTTCTTCGACATCGCCGACGAACTCGGCCTGCTGGTGTGGCAGGACTTCATGTTCGGCGGCGGCATGCAGCCGGGCTATGACCCTGCGTTCCGCGCCAATGTGGTCGCCGAAGCGCGCGACAACATCCGTCGCCTGCGGCACCACCCCAGCATCGTGCTGTGGTGTGGCAACAACGAAGAAGAAACCGCGTGGAAGGATTGGGGCCACGGCAAGACCTTGAAGGAGGCCGATCCGGTATTCGCCGCGAAGGTCTGGCAGGGCTATGTGGACCTGTTCGGCAAGGATCTGCGCAGCGTCGTTGCCGAGGAAGGCCTGGGCGTGCCGTACTGGGCCAGTTCGCCCAGCAATGACCTGGATACCAAGGCCAATGATTCGCGTCGCGGTGACAAACACTACTGGGAAGTCTGGGGCAACCCGGCGTTGCCGCCGACGGCCTACCTGAAGGAAACCCCGCGCTTCATGTCCGAGTACGGCCTGCAGGCCTGGCCGCAGCTGTCGACCATCAATGCCTTCGCCACGCCGGAGGAACAGCAGGTGGATGGGCCGGTGATCGAGGCGCACCAGAAGTTCCTGGCCGGCAAAGGCAATGAGCGTCTGCTGCACTACATCGAGATGGAATTCGGCACGCCGCGCTCGTTCCCTGATTTCGTCTACCTGAGCCAGATGATGCAGGCCGAGGGCATCGAACTGGCCGCGTTGCACCACCGCGCCTCGCGGCCGTACACGATGGGTTCGTTGTACTGGCAGCTCAACGACGTGTGGCCGGGTGCCTCCTGGTCCAGCGTGGATTACTACGGCAACTGGAAGGCACTGAACTTCCACGCCCGGCGCTTCTTCGCCGATGTGGCGGTGGCCGCGCTGCGCGATGAAGGACGCACCCGTTTCAGTCTGCTCAACGACGGCCGTGCAGCACTGCAGGGACAGTGGCGTGTGCGCGTGCTGGATTTCGGTGGACGCGAACTGCAACAGCAGCGCAAGGCCATCAGCTTGCCTGCGCTATCGGCTACCGAGGTCGCACGTTTCAGCGACGCCGAGCTGCTGCGGGGCGCAGACCCCAGCCGCAGCGTCGCCGTATTTGAACTGCTGCGTGGCGACGCAGTAGAGGCACAGCGCCTGGTCTACTTCGTCGCTGCCAAACAGCAAGCCTTGCAGCCGGCACAGCTGCACAGCGAGCTGCGCGCCGAAGGCGATCACTACCTGCTGCAGCTGCGTGCCGACAGACTGGTCCGCGGCATCTGGATCGGCTTCAACAATGCCGATGCCAGCGTCGAGGACAACGCTTTCGACCTGCTGCCAGGCCAGGCCCGCACGCTGGTCGTGCGCAGCACCGCACCGCTTTCCACCCTGCGCACGGCCCTGCACCTGCAGACGCTGGGCGACACCCTGCAGTCCCGTCCCGTTGCATCGCAAGACAACGCTTCCGTCGAGAGGATCCACTGATGACCCGTTCCCTGCGTACCGCCCCCCTGGTCGCCGCGCTGATGCTGGCGCTTTCCGCCTGCAGCCAGCAGGCCGCCGCTCCCGCCACCACCCCGGCTGCACCGGCCGCAGCTGCTGCACCGGCCGACGCCGCGCTTCCGGCCGTCGATGACGCCGAAGCCGCACGCATGGCCGAGCAGGTCCGTGAGGCCACCCGCCACGCCTGGCAGGGTTACATGCAGTACGCCAAGGGCCACGACGACCTGAAGCCGATCAGTGGCCAGCCGCGCGACTGGTATCCCAAGCCGCTGCTGATGTCGCCAGTCGATGCACTGGACACACTGCTGCTGCTCGGTCTGGACAAGGAAGCCAACGAAGCACGTGAGTTGATCGTCACCCAGCTGTCCTTCGACCAGGACATGGACGTGCAGAACTTCGAGGTCACCATCCGCCTGCTTGGCGGCCTGCTGTCGGCCTACCAGATGACCAATGACGAGCGCCTGCTCAAGCTCGCCGATGACCTGGGCACGCGCTTGTCGCCGGTGTTCGACAGCCCGACCGGCCTGCCGTACACCCACGTCAACCTGCACACCGGCAAGACCAGCGGCAAGATCAGCAACCCAGCCGAAACCGGCACGCTTCTGCTTGAGTTCGGCACCCTGGCCAAGCTCACCGGCAAGCAGGCGTACTACGACAAGGCCAAGCGTGCGTTGGTGGAAACCCACAAGCGCCGTTCCAAGATCGGCCTCGTTGGCCTGAACATCAACGTCGAGACTGGCGAGTGGACCAACAAGGATGCCTCGATCGCCGGTGGCATCGACTCGTACTACGAGTACCTGCTCAAGTGCTGGAAGCTGTTCGGCGACGAAGACTGCAAGAAGATGTGGGACGAGAGCATCGGCCCGATCAACCAGTACCTGGCCGATGAATCCCGCGAAGGCGAGCTGTGGTACGGCCACGCCGACATGGACACCGGCGCCCGCACCTCCACCACGTATGGCGCGCTGGACGCGTTCATGCCGGGCCTGCTGGCCCTGGGCGGCGACCTGGACCGCGCCAAGCGGCTGCAGGAGTCCAACCTGAAGATGTGGCGCCTGCACGACATCGAGCCGGAGTCGCTGGACTACGCCAAGATGGAAGTGCGTTCGCCGAGCTACGCGCTGCGCCCGGAGATCGTCGAGTCGGCGTACTACCTGCACCACTACACCGGTGATGCGCGCTACCGCGGCATGGGCAAGGAGTTCTTCGACGACTTCGTGCGCTACACCCGCACCGACCACGGCTTCGCCGCGCTGAAGGATGTCCGCAGCAAGGAGAAGGACGACTCGATGGAGAGCTTCCTGTTCGCCGAGACGTTCAAGTACTACTACCTGCTGTTCGCCCCGGCCAAGACCCTGGACTTTGACGGCATCGTCTTCAACACCGAAGCCCACCCGCTGCGCCGTACCTGGTAAGAGCGGGAGCCAAGGCTTCCCGGATTCATCCGCAGTAAGGCTTTCTGGTAAACCATCCGGAGCAAGGCTGTTTCGTAGATTGTCCGAAGCTGGGCTTCCTCCCCTCTCCCGCTTGCGGGAGAGGGGCAGGGGGTGAGGGCCGCCTCGCCTATTGATCCCAACGGAGGTATCTTTTGCTGTCCCGAGGTCGCGAATAGCCCCCCCGCAAAGCCCCCTCACAACCCAACCGTAAGAGCACGCTAAACTCCGCCACAACACGGACCATGGCGGGGGCCGATGGAGCTGTCTTCCATCCTGATCATCGACGACGACACAGCTTCGCTGGCGAGGCTGGTCAGGCTCGTGTCCGAATTACTGACGGACCAACAGACACGGATTCACACCGCCGACAGCCTCGGCAGCGCCCTTGCACTCCTGCAAGCCCATCAGTTCGACCTTGCCTTGGTCGACATGCAGCTACCCGACGGCACCGGCATCGAACTTGTCGGTTGGATGCAGCAGCATGTGCCGCAGCTGCAAGCAGTGATCGTGTCCGCGTTTGCCGAGGAAGAAAGCATCTTCGCTGCATTGCGCGCTGGTGCCGCAGGCTACCTGCTCAAGGACCGGGAGGACATCGAGCTGACGGTTGCACTGCGCAGCCTGCAACGCGGTGGCGCGCCGATCGACCCGATGATCGCGCGGCGCATTCTGGCCTTGCTGCCAGCGGTTGCGCAGCCTCCAGTCGCTGCTCCAGCAGCGCCCGCCGTGCAGCTGTCCGAGCGAGAGCTCGGCATTCTGAACCACGTTGCGCAGGGCTACGGCAACCGCGAGATTGCCGAGTTGCTCGGCTTGTCACGGCTCACCATCGAAGCCCATACCCGCAACATCTACCGCAAGCTGGCGGTGGGCTCGCGGACCGCCGCGGTATATGAAGCGCGTGCGATGGGGCTGCTGCCTTGATCCGCTGGTTCTTGCTGTTGCTGCTGTCGGTCTGCATGGCCAGCGCCAACGCAGGGGCAGGGGACATCACCCGTATCACCCACGCTGAAGCTGTACGTGCAGACTGGCAATCGCCAGCAGCACCTGCGCAGGGTTGGGTGCAGGTGCCACTGGCTGACCAGTGGCAGACGCGCTGGCCCGATCACGACGGCGTGGTCTGGTATCGCCTGCGTTGGCAACAGAATGACGCCAGTCAAGCAACCGGCCTGCTGCTGGATTACACCTGCATGGCAGCGGCCGTATACCTCAACGGCAGCCTGATCGATCGCGACCCGTCGCTGGTCGAGCCGCTGTCACGCAGTTGGCATGTACCACGCTATTTCCTGTTGCAGTCGCCGCTGCTCAAGCAAGGCGAGAATGAACTGCTGGTTCGGGTCTCTGGCCTGGCGGCCTACCAACCTTCGCTGGGGGTGGTGGATGTAGGCGACCCGCAGACCCTGCAGGCGCGCTTCCGCAATGAAGTTTTCGTCCGCCATGACCTGCAGGTGCTGGATAGTGCGATTGGCTTCGTGCTGGCTGCGGTTATCGGCCTGTTCTGGCTGCTGCGGCGCAAGGAGTCGATGTATGGCTGGTACGCGTTGAGCGCGGTGTTCGGACGCCTGTACGACAGTAATTTCTTTGCCAGCAGCCCGTGGCCGTTCCCCAGCACCGATGGCTGGCAAGCCTTCATTGGTGCCTGCTACGTGGCCGGTGCTGCTGCCCATACCGTCTTCCTGCTGCGTTTCTGCGAGCGGCGCTGGCCGCGGCTGGAGCGCGTGTTGCTGGCCATTGCAGTGCTGGTGATGGCGGGCGCCCTGCTGTGGCCGCAATGGATGGGGCCGCATCGCAACGTCTATCTGGTACCCACCATCGCCTTCCTCTACCTGGTCTCGTTCACCTTCATGGGCTACGCGCTGCGCAGCGGCCGGCGTGACTACCAGGTGCTGGCGCTGTGCATCATCCTGCCGATCGCGGTATCGCTGCATGATCTGGGCGTGTACATGGGCTGGTATGGCGGTGTCAGCTACCTGGGATCGTTCACCTCGCCGTTGATGCTGCTCGGCATGGGCTTCGTGCTGGCGTACCGCTTCGCCAATACCATGCAGCGGGTGGAAGGTTTCAACGCCGAACTGCGCCACGAAGTGCAGCAGGCCACCACGCAGTTGGCGGATACCTTGCAGCAACAGCATGCGCTGGAGTTGTCGCACAGCCGCGCCGGTGAGCGCCTGCAGCTGGTGCGTGACCTGCACGATGGCTTTGGCGGCACCCTGGTGGGTGCCATTGCGCGCCTGGAGCAGGCGCCCGATGGCATGCCACGTGAGCAGGTCATCGGCGTGCTGCGCGAGATGCGTGACGACCTGCGCCTGGTCATCGACAGTACCGCTCGCGAGCAGGCGGATCTGGCCGAGCTGCTGACGCCGCTGCGCCACCGTGCCAGTGGCTTGCTGGATGCGGTCGACATCCAGGCGCATTGGCACCTGCAGGACATCAACGGGATCGAGTTGGGCGCCAGCCGCAGCCTCGACCTGCTGCGCCTCCTGCAGGAAGCGCTGACCAACGTATTCAAGCACAGCCAAGCGCAACGCGTGGACGTCTACCTGCGCAGGCAAGGCGACCAACTGCAACTGCATATCGACGACGACGGTGTTGGGCTGGTGCAAGGTGCCAGTGGCAAGGGGGCATCGGGCACTGGCGCTGGGCTGGTCAGCATGCACCTGCGTGCACGCAGGCTGGGCGGCGAACTGCAGGTATCAGCCGCCGCCAATGGCAGCGGCACGCGGCTGGCGTTGCTGCTGCCACTGATGGCGTGATCAGGTGATGGTCCGGCTGGCTGCCGACTACCTGATTTCGTGGATGCGGGACATGTAGACCCGGCGGTAGCTTTGTCCCTTGCTGATTCGGGGGATCCTTCCATGAACCGTCCTGTCCTTGCCAAGGCTGCGCCGCTGGCCGCGCTTGCCATGCTGGGCCTGCTGCCGTTTTCGCCGGTGCAGGCCGCTGAAATCGTTGGCGGCACCTCGCCGACCATGCCCTGCACCCAAGACGCCAGTACTGGTGCCATTGCCTGCCAGGAAGGCAGTCGGGTCGGCACTGATGGCAATCCGGGGCCGTCGCAGCCGGGCTGGACCAGTTCTGCTGGCGGATTGGGAAATGCCACCGGCAACACCGCTTTCGGGCAGGGCAGTTCAGCAGGCTTGGGCGGGCAGGGCTCAAATGGCACCGCCGGGGGGACCGGTGGTATCGGTGGCAATGGAGGAACCTACAACCTGGCGTTCGGTACCAACAGCAGTGCGGGTAACGGTGGCAGGGGCGGCCAGGGCAGCGCGGGTGGCACGGGTGGCAATGGTGGCGCTGGCGGCAACTACAACATCGCGTTGGGCAATGGCAGCCAGGCCGGCAACGGCGGCAACGGCAATGACATGTGCTGCGGTTTCTCGGCCCCAACGGGCGCTCCGGGCACGGACAACAACGTCGCCATCGGCAGGAACGCGATAGCTGCCGGTGGTGGCTCGGTAGCCTTGGGCTTTGGCAGCACTGACGATGGCCTTGCCAACGTGGTGTCGGTGGGTTCGGCTACATTGAAACGACGCATCACCAATGTCGCTGCCGGCGTCGATGGCAATGATGCGGTGAACGTCACCCAGTTGAATGCGGTGTCAGCATCCACCAGCAGTGGCTTGTCGGGCGTGGCGGCCTGGCTGGGCGGCGGTGCTGCGTACAGCGGGGGCGTGTTCACCGCACCCAACTATGCGATCCAGGGAGGGGTGCAGCACAGCGTGGGCTCTGCGCTTGGTGCGCTGGATACTGCGTTGACCAACCAGGGCACGGACCTGCAGAACTACGTCGACGCCGAAGCGGGTGCTGCGTTGGCAACGGCCAACCAATACACCGATACGCGTGAAGCAGGCATCCGTGCCGATCTGCTGGGCGCGGACGCAGTGATGTTGACGACCGCCAACAGCTATACCGATGGCCGTGAGGCCGCCGTGCGGAGCGACATGGCAGCCAGCGCCAACACCACGCTGGATGCCGCGATTGCGCACGCCGATGCGCGTGAATCGGTGGTACGTACGGACATGGCCGGCGCGGATGCGGCAACGCTGACCAGTGCCAACAGCTATACCGATACGCGTGAGGCGGCCATCCGCGACGACATCGCGGCCGGGGGGGACGCCACACTGGATGCGGCCAACGCGCACACCGATACGCGTGAGGCAGCGATCCGCGCCGATATGGCCGATGCGGACGCGTCGACCCTGGGCAGCGCCAACAGCTACACCGATGCACGTGAAGCAGCCATCCGCGACGACATCGTCGCCGGCGGCGCGGCCACCTTGGATGCGGCCAACGCGCATACCGATGCGCGCGAGGCGGTGATCCGCACGGACATGGCAGCGGGGGATGCGGCAACGCTGGCTTCAGCGAACGCTTACACCGATACGCGTGAGACTTCGTTGCGTGGTGACCTCGCGGCCGGCGATGCGGCCACGCTTGACTCGGCCAACCAGTACACCGACCAGCAGGTCGCCAACAGTCAGGCGATGGGACTGCAGGCCGCGCGCACGCATGCCGATGCCGGTGACGCCGCGACCTTGGTCGCGTCCACGGTTTACACCGATGCCCAGGTGGCGACCGTGCGTGGTGAGGTCAGCGCGGGGGATACGGCGACGTTGGCTTCTGCAAACCAGTACACCGATACAACCGCAGCCCAGACCCTGACCAGTGCCAATGCCTACACGGATAGCGCACTGGCCGCATTCAGCGACGACTTCACCCGTTTCCATGACGGCGTGGAGCGACGCCTGCACAATCAGGACCGACGTATCGACCGGATGGGCGCGATGACCTCGGCGATGACCAACATGGCGATCAACGCGGCCGGTGGCCAGAGCGCGCGCGGCCGCGTTGCGGTGGGCGCCGGTTTCCAGGGTGGGGAGCAGGCCTTGTCGATCGGTTATGGCGTGCGGCTGGGGGCGCGCGCTTCGTTCTCGCTGGGCGGCGCCTTTGGTGGCGGTGAGAAGTCCGCCGGTGTTGGCTTCGGCGTTGATCTGTGATGTCCACCGCCGCGGACGCGTAGCGTGACGGCCCTTGCGTTGCCGCTGGGGATTCACCTGGTGCCAGCGCTTGCTATCGAGGCGAGCGCGGCTCCACAGCACCCCCGCATTCGCAACGGCTCATGGATCATCAACGATGCAAGGCTGCGTCGCGAGGTTGAACTGTCCATTGGGAGTGCGGCGTGGCACGTCGTCATCCGCGAGCAGAGGATGATGCAGCGGATGCTGCAGCATTCTGGGCGCTGAGGTGCGAGGCTCAGCCCAGTCGAGGCAGTAGCGAATGCCGGGTGCGGGTGATCGCCGGTTTAAACCTTTTGCCTGTTTCATGCATCCAAGTCTGGAGTCGGTGATCGCGACAGCCGCGATCTGACACATTTCCGCCAGTCACGACCGGAGCCAGACGATGCGACGTGCAACCTCCCGAAACCTGTTGTGCCTGGGTGTGCTTCTCTGCGTGCTGCCTCTTCAGTTGGCTGCGGCGACGCTGGAGGCTGCCAATGACGCGACACGGCGCTTCATTGTTGCCACCATGGAGGACAGAGGCATCCCGGGACTGCAGGTTGCGGTGGTCAAGGACGGCAACGTGGTGTTTTCGACGGCGGTCGGGCTGGCCAATGTCGAGAACAAGGTGGCAGCCACGCCCGCGACCCTGTTCCCCATCAACTCGGCGACCAAGGCATTCACCGGCGTGGCGGCCATGCAGCTGGCCGAAGCCGGGCAGCTTGATCTTGATGCGCCAATCTCCACTTATCTGCAGCAACTGCCAGCCGCATGGCAGGCGATCCGTGTACGCCAGCTGCTGGCGCATACCTCCGGCCTGCCGGATATCGTCGATGCGCAGGGCCTGGTTGGTGGTGGCTCCGAAGCAACGGCATGGCAGCTGGTTGAGCAGCAGCCGATGCAGGCCTTGCCGGGCGCGCGATTCGCCTACAACCAGACCAACTACGGCTTGCTGGCCAGGATCATCGCTCAGCGCAGTGGCAGGGCCTACGAGGACTATCTGGCGGACAACCAGTTCAAGCGTGTTGGCATGACGCACGTCGGGTTCGGTGACAGCTACGATCTGCTGCCGAACGCGGCGACCATGTACAGTTTTTTTCCACGCAGCAGTGATGCTGCCGGTGCACCGAAGCGACTTTCGCACTGGTTCTACGACATGCCACAGGGCTTGTGGGCCGGTGGTGGCATCCAGACCACTGCCGATGATCTGGCGCGGTGGTTGGCGGGCTTGTTGCAGCAGCGCGTGCTGCGTGCTGACAGCCTGACGCAGATGTGGACGCCAGAGCGTCTGAACGATGGCAGTGAAGGTGATTGGGCCGCGGGCTGGCCAGTATCGGGGCCGGCGGGAAAGCGCCAGATCAGCAGCTTCGGTGGCGCACGGGCGGCGTTCGTGGTCTATCCGGACGAAGGCCTGGCGGTGGTGGTGTTGACCAATCTTGTGGGTGCCAACCCGCAGCAGTTCACCGATCAGATTGCCGACTTCTACAGATAGCAGCGTAGTGCCGAGCCATGCTCGGCAGGGGCGTTCCAAGCAATGCCCTGTAGTGCCGAGCCATGCTCGGCAGGGGCGTTCCAAGCAATGCCCTGTAGTGCCGAGCCATGCTCGGCAGGGGCTTTACCGGTAAAGCTCCAGCCGAGCAT
>NZ_JASCOR010000083.1 GCF_029959445.1 Stenotrophomonas sp. PS02298
GCCGAGCCATGCTCGGCAGAGGCTCTACCGGTAAAGATCCTGCCGAGCATGGCTCGGCACTACGGCTTCTGCCCCCTCCCTTTCGCGCAGCGAAGGGGAGGGTTGGGGAGGGGTGCTTTTTTCCTGGTAACGCCCCTGCCGAGCATGGCTCGGCACTACAGCGCTTTTCAGTGCTGTTTGCGACTGTTCCAGCTGGCCAGGAATACCGCGGTTGCCGAGGCCACGTTGAGGCTTTCCACTGCACCACTGCCCGGAATCGACAAGCGCAGATCGCAGCTCTGGGCGAAATCGCGGTCCATGCCTTCGCCTTCAGCGCCCATCACGTAAACCATGCGATCCGGCAACCCGGTGGTGAAAACATTGTCGCCATCGGCAACCAGGGTCGCAGCCAGCCCAAAGCCGGCATCACGCAGCTGCGCGACGGCCTGCGGCAGCGCCGGCAGGCGCACCAAAGGCACTGATTCGGCGCCGCCTTCGGCCACACGCGCGGCAGCCCCGGACAGGGCCAGCGTCGAGTCCGCCGGCAACAGGATTGCCTTGACCCCAAAATGCGCCGCCGAGCGCAGGATCGCACCGAAGTTGTGCGGGTTGCCCACGCCATCCAGCCACAAGGCCAGCGCCGGACCGTCATTCAGTGATGCCAACCAGGTCGCCAGCGCCAGCGGTTCCTGCTTCTGCACATCGGCCACCAGGCCTTCGTGATGGGTGGTGGCGGCCAGCTTGTTGAGATCGCCGTCGCCGACCACGCGGTAACCCACGCGGTTGGCCACGCACCACTTCAGCAGCGGCTGCAGGCGCGGAATCATGTCCTCGGCCAGGTACAGCTTGCGCAGCGCCTGCGGGCGCTTGGCAAACATCGCCTGCACGGCATTGAAACCGTACAGACGCATTTCATCGCCGCCGCGCACCGGTACACCGTCGCCTTCACGTGCGGCCAAGGGTGCAGCCGGAGTTGCGCGGGGTGGCCGCGAAGAAGGGCGACGGTTGTTCCAGGGGTTACTCACAGCGGTTCCTTTGAATTACTTCTTATTGCGCCAGAAATCGGCATTCTTGATGCCCAGTGCATCGGGATCGAAGACCGGGTCCAGGCCCAGCTTCTTCTGCCGCTCATAGTCGGACAGTGCAAGCATGGCAGGCTTTTGCAGGATCAGGATGGCGATGACGTTCAGCCAGGCCATCAAGCCCACGCCGATATCGCCCAACGCCCAGGCCATTTTCGCATTGTGGTAGGCACCAAACACCACCATGCCCATGATGCCCAGACGCAGCACCAGCATCGCCGCCGGATGGGTACGGTTGCTGCCGGCCAGGTAGGTCAGGTTGGTTTCGGCCATGTAGTAGTAGGCCATGATCGTGGTGAAGGCGAAGAAGAACAGCGCCAGTGCCACAAAGCCCGCGCCCCAGCCCGGCAGCACCGATTCCACCGCCGCCTGGGTGAACAGGGCACCTTCGGAGGGCTGAACGCCCGGCACGCCGGTGACAATGGCCTCCAGCTTGGTCACGCCATCTTCGGTGACCGAACGGAACACGTTGTACATGCCGGTGGACAACAGCAGGAAGGCGGTCGAGGTGCAGACCAGCATGGTGTCGAAGTAGATGGCGAAGGCCTGCACATAGCCCTGCTTGGCCGGGTGCGAGACCTCGGCGGCGGCGGCGGCATGCGGGCCGGTACCCTGGCCGGCTTCGTTGGCGTAGATGCCACGCTTCACGCCCCAGGCAATGGCCTGGCCGATGATGCCGCCGAAGGCTGCATGCGCACCGAAGGCACTGGAGAAGATGTCCGAGAACATCGCCGGCACCTTGCTGGCGTTGAGCATCATCACCACGATCGCCATCAGGATGAAGCCCAGCGCCATGAACGGCACGATCACTTCAGCAAAGCTGGCAATACGCTTGACGCCGCCGAAGATGATGATGCCCAGCAACACCGCCACGCTCAGGCCAATCCACAGCTTCATGCTGGCGGCACCACCGACCGATGCGCAGGCATTGGCGCCGGTGCACAGCACGTTGACCGCGCTGTCGGCGATGGCATTGGCCTGCACGCCGGGCAGCAGGAAGCCTGCGGCGATCACGGTGGCCACGGCGAACACGGCCGCATACCACTTCAGGCCCATCGCTTTTTCAATGTAATAGGCCGGGCCACCACGGTAGCGGCCTTCGGCATCCTTGGTCTTGTAGATCTGCGCCAGGGTCGATTCCACGTAGGAGGTGGAGGCGCCGAGGAAGCCCATCACCCACATCCAGAAGATCGCACCCGGGCCGCCGTAGGCAATGGCCGTGGCCACACCGGCGATGTTGCCGATACCCATGCGACCAGCCATGGACATGGCAAGGGCCTGGAACGAGGACACGCCGGCCTCGGATTTCTCGCCGCGCACCGTCAGCCGGCACATTTCAGCGAAACCGCGGATCTGCATGAAGCGGGTCCGCAGGCTGAACCACAGGCCCGCACCCAGACACATGAAGATGAGCGCATTGCTCCAGATGATGCCGTTTACGTATTCGACGATGGATTCCACGTAATTCCCCGGAAAGCTGAAAGGTAGCCAAAGCCCGGAATTCCGGGGCTGGCCGATTTTTCCACGATTACGCCCGGTTGTGCAGGGCCACTACGTGGATTGCATCCAAGTCCTGATAAGGGCGAAGCAGCGCATGTCATGCAGCTGCCCGTCCTTGAACACCGATTGGCGCTCGGTGCCCTCCTCTGCGAATCCATTCTTCAACAGCACCCGCGCCGAGGCCGGATTGCCAGCCATCACCTGCGCGGACAGCCGTGCCAGTGCCAGGGTATCCATCACCCACGGCACATAGGCGCCGACCACCGTGGTCATGATGCCCTGCCCCCAGTAGCGCTGGCCCAGCCAATACCCCAGCGACGCCGAAAAGCGCCGCTCGTCCTTGCCCTGGGTTACCCCGATACCACCACAGGCCCGGCCATCGATTTCCAGTGCGAACACCTGCCCCCGCAGGTCCAGCACCTGTCCCGCCAGAAAGGCCTCGCCATCGGCGCGGGTATACGGATAGGGAAAGCGCGTGCTCAGCCCCCGCGATACCGCTGCATCGTTGGCATGCTCGAGCAGCGCGTCCAGGTCCCCTGCCTGCCAGGGGCGTAACCGGACGCGGCCGCCGAGCAGCGGCTCACGCATGGCCACCGACCGCCGGGGTCTCACGCTCCAGCTTCTCCAAGGCGTTGGCCACGGTTTCCGGCGACTTGGTATACGGCGCCAGCAAGGCATAGAACGCCGGCACCACGAACAGCGACAGGAAGGTGGACACGCTGACACCGAAGATCACCACGATGCCGATGGTGGCGCGGCTGGCCGAGCCCGGGCCACCGGCGACCACCAGCGGAATCGCACCAACCACGGTGGCGATGGAGGTCATCAGGATCGGTCGCAGCCGCACCATCGACGACTCGACAATGGCCTTGTGCACAGTACGGCCTTCGTCGCGCAGCTGGTTGGCGAACTCGACGATCAGGATGCCGTTCTTCGCCGCCAGGCCCACCAGCATGACGATGCCGATCTGGCTGAACAGGTTGAGGGTGCCACCACTGAGGTACAGGCCAACAAAGGCGCCGAGCACGCCCAGTGGCACGGTCAGCATGATCACCAACGGATGGATGAAGCTCTCGAACTGCGCGGCCAGCACCAGGTAGACCACCAGCAAGGCCATGGCGAAGGTCAGCAGCACTGCGCTGCCTGCACTCTGGTACTCGCGCGACTCGCCCTTCCAGTCGATCTGCGCATATTCCGGCAGTTCTTCGGCGGCGACCTGTTTGGCCCAGGCGATGGTCTCGCCCAGGGTGTGACCGGGTGCGACGTTGGCACTGATGGTGATCGAGCGCAGGCGGTTGAAGCGGTTGAGGCTGCCGGCCTCGGCCACTTCACTGAGCGTGACCAGGTTGGACAGCGGTACCAGTTCACCCGAGCGTGCGCGCACCTGGATCGCCGACAGGTCGGCCGGCGAAGCACGCCCTTCGCGACCGGCCTGCACCAGCACGTCGTACTCCTCGCCGTTGTCGACGAAGGTGGTGACGCGACGCGAGCCCATCATGGTTTCCAGCGCGCGACCGATGTCGGTGACCGAGATGCCCAGGTCGGCCGCACGCTGGCGGTCGATGTTGACGCGCATCTGCGGACGGGTTTCCTTGTAGTCCGAATCGGCCCCGGCCAGGCCGGGATAATCGGCCATGCGTTCCAGCAGGCGATCACGCCACTGGGCGATTTCCGCGTATTCCGGGCCACCCAACACGATCTGGAACGGCTGGCCCATGCTGCGCACCAGACCGCCACCGACCATGGTGCGCACGCGCACGCCGCTGAGGTCGTTCAGCTCTTTCTGCAGGTCATTGGCCACATCCACCGTGGCTTCGCTGCGGTTGCGCCAGGGCTGCAGGAACACGCTCATGCGGCCGGTATGCATTTCCTCGCTGTTGCCCCAACCACCGGGCACGCGCGGATTGGCGCGGACGATGGGTTCATCCGGGCCGACGAAGCGCGAGACGATCTTCTCGACCTGCTGCACCTGCTCCACGGTGTAGTCGTAGCCCGCACCTTCCGGGCCATCGATCATGATCTGGAACGAGCCACGGTCTTCGGCCGGCGCAAGTTCGGAAGGAATCAGCTTGAACAGGCCCCAGCTGGCGCCGAGCGCAGCCAGCATCACCAGTCCGAATACCCAGCTGCGCTGCACGTGGCGATCCAGCACGCGGCCATAGGCTGCCGACAGCCGCTCCAACTGGCGGTTGATGAAGCCATGCAGGCGGCTGACCTTCTGCTCGCTGTGTGGCTTGAGCAGCTTGGACGCCATCATCGGCGTCAAAGTCAGTGCCACGAAAGCCGACAAGGCCACCGCTGCCGCCAGCGCCACCGCCAGTTCGCGGAACAGGCGGCCGGTATTGCCCTCAAGGAAACCCACCGGCAGGAACACCGCCACCAAAACAGCAGTAGTCGCGATCACCGCGAACGCCACCTGCGCGGTACCGCGCTTGGCAGCCACCAACGGCGGCTCGCCCAGATCGATGCGTCGCTGCACGTTCTCGACCACGACGATGGCGTCATCCACCACCAGGCCGATACACAGCACCAGCGCCAGCAGGGTGAACAGGTTGATCGAGAAGCCGAACGCGAACAGCGCGATGAAGGCGGCAACCAGGCACACCGGCACCGTCACCGCCGGAATCACTGCCGCGCGCAGGCTGCCCAGGAACAGCCAGATCACGATCAGCACCAGGATCATCGCCTCGACCAGCGTGGCGTAAACGCGCTCTACGGCGGCTTCAATGAAGGTGGTGTTGTCGAAGGCGACGAAGATCTGCGTGCCCTTGGGCAAGGTCTGCGCAATGCGGTCGGCTTCGGCACGGGTATCACGCGCCACATCCAGCGCATTGGCCGTCGACGTCTTGACGATGCCCAGGCCGATGCCCGGCTCGCCGTTGCTGCGGAAATAGGCGCGGCGCTCGGACGAGGCCAGTTCGACCTTGGCCACATCGCCAAGGCGCACCACGTAACCGTCATTGCCCTTGCCCAGTGGAATGCTGGCAAAGTCCGCCGGGGCCACGTAGCTGCGCTCCACGCGCAGGGTGAAGTCGCGGTCGGCCGACTCGATGCGGCCGGCCGGCAGCTCCACGTTCTCGTTGCGCAGCGCGGATTCCACTTCGTTGACGGTCAGCCCGCGTGCGGCCAGCTGGTCGCGGTCCAGCCACACCCGCATCGCATAGCGTTGACGGCCGCCGATGCGCACCTGGGCCACACCGTCGATGCTGGAGAACCTGTCCACCACATAGCGGTCGGCGTAATCGCTGAGTTCCAGCGTATCCATCACCGAGGACGACATGTTGAACCAGATGATCGGGTCGGCGTCGCTCTCAACCTTGGCGATTTCCGGCGGACGCGCTTCTTCCGGCATGCGATCCGCGACGCGGCTGACCGCATCGCGCACGTCGTTGGCCGCCGCCTCGATGTCGCGGTTGGCGTTGAACTCGATGCTGACCGAGGCACGGCCGTTGGTGCTGCGTGCATTGATGGTATCGATGCCCTCGATACCGGCCAGCGCGTCCTCCAGCACTTGGGTGACGCGGCTTTCAATCACTGCCGCCGAGGCACCGGTGTAATCCACCGACACCGAGACGATGGGCGGATCGATGGCCGGCAGCTCGCGCAGGGTCAGGCGGGTGAACGACATGATGCCCAGCACCAGCAGCAACAGGCTCATCACCACGGCCAGTACCGGCCGCTTGATCGAAAGATCGGACAGCTTCATCCGGCGGTCGCCATCTTGGCCGGTACCGCAACATCGGCAGGCTTCAGCGGCGTGGCCGCGTCGGCGGCCTTGGCCGGCTTGTCATCCTGGATGCGGATGCCCGGGCGCAGCTTGCCGGTGCCATCGACGACGATACGGTCACCGGCCTTCAGCCCTTCGACGATTTCCACCACACCGGAGCGGCGGGTGCCGGCCTTGATGTCGGCGCGCTCGACGCTTTCATCCTGCTTGACCCGGAACACGTAAGAGTCGCGACCGACCTGCACCACCGCGATTTCCGGAATCACCAGTGCGTCGCGCTCGGGACGGTACAGGCGCACGTCCAGCAGCATGCCCGGGCGCAGCGCATGGTCGACGTTGTCGAAATCGGCGCGGACGGTAATCGCGCGGCTGCCCGGATCGACGCGGGCGTCGATGGTGCTGACCGTGCCTTCAAACGTGCGCCCCGGGTAGGCGATGCTGCTGCCGCTGACCTTGTCGCCGTTCTGCAGCGAGGCGAGCTGCGCTTCCGGCACCTGGAAATCAACATGCATGCGGGAGATGTCGTCCAGCGTGGCGATCGCAGTGGTCGGGGTGACCAGCGAACCCGGGCTGACCTGGCGAATGCCCAATACGCCAGCGAATGGCGCGCGTACGCTGCGGTCACCGATATCGGCGCGCATCTGCTGCACGCGGGCCTCGGCGGCGTCACGGATCGACTGCTGGGTATCCAGGGTTGAATGCGCAACCAACTGCTGTGCGGCCAGTTCACGCTGGCGCTTGTACAGCCGGTCGGCCTCGGCGAAGGTCGCCTGCGCCTGGGCCAGTGCGGCCTGCTGGGCCTGGCCGCGCAGCGTCACCAGCGGCGCACCGGCGGCAACCTGCTGGCCACTCTCGAAATGCACCTTGTCGATGATTTCGCTGACCTTGGCCGTGACGATGATGGATTCGCGTGCCTTGGCGGTGCCGTTGGCCTGCAGCGTATCGCTCCACGGAGCGGTTTCGACGACCTGCGTAGTGACCAGCACCGCTCCGGCAGCTTGCCGTGGCGCCTCAGCGTTCTTGCGGTTGCATCCGGCCAACGCCAGCGCCAAGACAGTGCCACCGACAACGGTGACGGCAAATCGCCCGAACATACGCAGTCCCATCTGATACACGATCAAGCAGTCTAGCGGTGTCAGATGACGGCCGGATGTGCCGTTAGGGGGGTGCGCCCCTATTGTGAGAACCCTGTAGTGCCGAGCCATGCTCGGCAGGGGCCTTCACCCGTGATGCCAAAAGCTTACCCCTCCCCAACCCTCCCCTTTGCTGCGCAAAAGGGAGGGGGCAGAAGCTGCAATTGCGGATCAATCCGGGGTTGACGGGGCGGTGGCTTCGCGACTTATGCCGCTCCCACAAGCGGCAACCCGCAACCGCGAACGCGCTGGCGACTCAGCGCAGCGCCTGCAGCACCTGCTCCACCATCGCCGGCACGCTGTCGCTATCAGCCCGCAGGTGCAGCTCCGGGGCCTCAGGGGCTTCATACGGCGAGTCGATGCCGGTGAAGTTGGGGATCTGTCCGGCACGCGCCTTGCGGTACAGGCCCTTCACATCGCGCGCTTCGGCCACTGCCAGCGGCACATCGACGAATACCTCGATGAACTCGTCGTCCTCGAAGCGCTCGCGGGCCATCTGCCGCTCGGCACGGAAGGGCGAGATGAAGCTGACCAGCACCACCAGCCCGGCATCAACCATCAGCCTTGCCACCTCGGCGACGCGGCGGATGTTCTCCACACGGTCCTCGTCGGTGAAGCCCAGGTCGCGGTTCAGGCCATGGCGGACGTTGTCGCCGTCCAGCAGGAAGGTATGCACGCCCTGCGCATGCAGCCGCTTCTCCACCTGGTTGGCGACAGTGGACTTGCCCGCGCCGGACAGGCCGGTGAACCACAGCACCTTGGGCTGCTGGCCCTTGATCCGCGCCCGCGCGGCCTTGTCCACGTCCAGATGCTGCCAATGCACGTTGCCGGCGCGGCGCAAGGCGAAATCCAGAGTGCCGGCAGCGACGGTGGCATTGGTCTGGCGATCGATGAGGATGAAACCGCCCAATGCCCGGTTCTGCGCATAGGGAGCGAAGGCCACCGGCTCGTCCAGCGACAGGTTGCAGTAGCCAACCTCGTTCAACTCCAGTCGCTTGGCCGCCAGTCGCTCCTGCGTATTCACGTCAACGCGGTGCTTGATCTCGCTGATATTGGCGGCCACGGTGCGGCTGCCAATCTGCAGCCAGTACGGGCGGCCCGGCAGCAAGGCCGCGTCGTCCATCCACAACACATGGGCGGCGAACTGGTCGGCCACCTCCGGCGGATCACCGGCGGCAGCGATCACATCGCCGCGGCTGACATCGACCTCGTCCTCCAGGGTCAGCGTCACTGCCTGCCCGGTGCCGGCAACCGCCAGCGGACCATCTGGCCCCAACACCTGCTTGACCGTGGAGCGGCGTGCCGAGGGCAGCACCACCACTTCGTCACCCACGCGCACCTGGCCAGCAGCAATGGTGCCGGCAAAGCCACGGAAATCCTGGTTCGGGCGGTTGACCCACTGCACCGGCAGGCGCAGCCCGCTGGCTGCGTCATGCGCGCTCAGTTCGACCGTATCCAGGTGCTCGATCAGGCTGGGACCGCCATACCAGGACATTACCGTCGAACGCGTGGAAAGGTTCTGCCCTTCCAGCGCCGACAACGGAATCGCCTGCACATTGGCAATACCCAACTGCGCCGCAAGCGCCTGATAGTCGGCGACGATGTGCTCGAATACGGCCTGGTCGTAATCGACCAGATCCATCTTGTTGACCGCCAGCACCACCTGGCCGATGCCCAGCAAGGAGATGATGTAGCTGTGCCTGTGCGTCTGCGTGAGCAGGCCCTTGCGCGCATCCACCAGCACCACCGCCACATCGGCAGTCGAAGCGCCGGTGGCCATGTTGCGGGTGTACTGCTCATGCCCAGGGCAGTCGGCAACGATGTACTTGCGGCGGTCGGTATCGAAGTAGCGATAAGCCACGTCGATGGTGATGCCCTGCTCGCGCTCGGCCGCCAGGCCATCGAGCAGCAATGCGTAATCGATGCGCTCGCCCTGGGTGCCATGTCGACGGCTGTCTGCCTCCAGCGCGGACAGCTGGTCATCGAACAAGCGCTTGCTTTCGTACAGCAGGCGGCCAATCAAGGTGCTCTTGCCATCGTCGACGCTGCCGCAGGTGATGAAGCGCAGCAGCGGCTTGGTTTCGTGGGTCTTGAGGTAGGCGGCGATGTCGGAAGAAGTGGTCACGGCGCTCATCAGAAATACCCTTCCAACTTCTTCTTCTCCATCGATGCGGACTGGTCGTGATCGATCAAACGGCCTTGGCGTTCAGAACTGGTGGAGACCAGCATCTCAGCGATGATTTTCTCCAGGGTGTCGGCTTCGGACTCGATCGCGCCGGTCAGCGGATAGCAGCCCAGCGTGCGGAAACGCACCTTGCGCAGCTGCGGCACTTCGCCCGGATGCAGCGGCAGGCGCTCGTCATCGACCATGATCAGGCTGCCATCGCGCTCGACGACCGGTCGTTCGGCAGCGAGGTATAGCGGCACCACCGGGATCTTCTCGCGGTAGATGTAGAGCCAGATATCCAGCTCGGTCCAGTTCGACAGCGGGAATACGCGCACGCTCTCGCCCTGGTGGATGCGGGCGTTGTACAGGTTCCACAGCTCGGGCCGCTGGTTCTTCGGGTCCCAGCGGTGGCGGTCATTGCGGAACGAGAACACCCGTTCCTTGGCCCGTGACTTCTCTTCGTCGCGGCGCGCGCCACCGATGGCGGCATCGAACTTCCACTTGTCCAAGGCCTGCTTCAGGCCCTGGGTCTTCATCACATCGGTATGCACGCTGGGCCCGTGGCTGACCGGGCCAATGTCGCGGGCGATACCGTCCGGGTTGATGTGCACCCGCAGCTCGATGCCGGTCTCGGCAACGCGGCGGTCGCGGAAGGCGATCATCTCGCCGAACTTCCAGCGGGTGTCCACATGCAGCAGCGGGATCGGCGGCACGCCCGGCGCGAACGCCTTCAGCAGCAGGTGCAGCAGTACCGAGCTGTCCTTGCCCACCGAGTACATCAGCACCGGGTTGTCAAAGGCGGCGGCAACTTCGCGCAGGATATGGATGCTCTCCGCTTCCAGGCGGTCGAGGTGGGACAGGGGTGCAGTGACGGTCATTGCGTGCCGGAATAAGGAAACGGGGCCCGAGGGCAAGGGTAGCAGCGAAGCCGGGCGGGACTCCGGACTGTCCGCCGAGTCTGGAGGTGCCACTGCGCCGATTGAAATAAACGCAGGGCATGAAGCGATAACCGCTGCTCCTTTCCCCTGATGGCGCGCTGTACCTAGCATCGGTCATCCCTACCCAGACCGGAATGGAAATGACCGCCGCCGCTACCGTGCCACCCAGCCCCTTGCCCGAAGACCGCAGGGTCCTGCTGTCGCAACTGGTAGCCGGTCTGGATGGGAACAGCTTGTGGTGGCTGTCCGGGTTTGCCGCCGGGTTGGCGCAGGGTACCTCTCCCACTGCCCTTACCGTCATCTCCGGCGGCCAAGCCGCACAGCCAGCACAGACCCGGCTGACCGTGGTCTATGGCAGCCAGACCGGCAACGCCCGCCGTGCCGCCGAGCAGCTGGCTGCCCAGGCCGAAGCCGCCGGCCTGCCGGTGCGGGTGGTCCGCGCCGATGCCTATGCCACCCGCGAGCTGGCCAATGAGCGCCTGCTGTACATCGTCATCAGCACCCAGGGCGAGGGCGATCCGCCGGACGACGCCATCGGCCTGGTCGAGTTCATCGCCGGCAAGCGTGCGCCCAAGCTGCCGGAACTGAAATACGCCGTGCTAGGCCTCGGCGACTCCAGCTACGTGGAGTTCTGCGGCATCGCCCGCAAGCTGGACAGCCGCCTGGCCGAATTGGGTGCTACCCGCCTGCAGCCGGTCGGCGAGGCGGACCTGGATATCGACGTAGTCGCCACGCCTTGGCAGGCGCAGGCATTGGCCAATGCGCGCGAGGTGATTGGCGAGACCGTGGTTGCTGCGCCCAGCAACGTCACCCCGCTGCGCCATGCCGGTGCGTGGACCGCACAGCACCCCTTCAGCGCCGAGCTGCTGTCACGCCAGCTCATCAGCGGCCGCGACTTCAAGGGCCCGGCCTATGCCAAATACGGCAATGCGGCCAAGTCGGTGCATCACCTTGAGCTTTCGCTGGAAGGCAGCGGCCTGCACTACGAACCCGGCGATGCGCTGGGCATCGTGCACCGCAACCCGGCCGAACTGGTCGACGCCGTGCTGGATGTCACCGGCCTGGACGGCAGCGTGCTGATCGAGCATGACGGCCACAGCCGACCGCTGGCGCAATGGCTGGGCGAGCACCGCGAGCTGACCCGCATCTCGCGCCCGCTGCTGGCCTCGGTCGCCGAGCGCAGCGCGCATCCGGAACTTGCCCGACTGCTCGATCCAGTACAAAAGACTGAACTGGCCGCGGTATTCGAAGATCATCAACTGGTCGACGTGCTGCGCCGCTGGCCGGCCGAGTGGAATGCCGAAGCCCTGCTCGGCACCCTGCGCCCCGCCGCGCAGCGCCTGTACTCCATCGCCTCCAGCCGCAAGCGCGTCGGCGAAGAAGTGCACCTGACCGTCGACGAACTGCGTTATCACGCCCATGGCAGCGAGCACATTGGTGCTGCCAGCGGCTTCCTGAGCGCGCTGGAAGAAGGTGCACAGCTGCCGGTCTACATCGAAGCCAATGAGCGCTTCCGGGTACCGGCTGACAACAGCCGCGACATCATCATGATCGGCCCGGGCACCGGCGTCGCACCGTTCCGGGGCTTCGTGCAGGAACGTGCCGAGACCGGCGCCACAGGCCGCAACTGGCTGTTCTTCGGCGCGCGCCATTTCAATACCGATTTCCTCTACCAGACCGAATGGCAGGACGCGCTGCGGCGCAAGGAACTGGATCGCCTGGACCTGGCGTTCTCGCGCGACCAGGCCGACAAGGTGTACGTGCAGCAGCGTCTGCGCACCCGCGGCCGTGATCTCTACGACTGGCTGCAGAACGGTGCACACCTGTACGTGTGTGGCGCCATTGCCATGGGCAAGGACGTGCATGCAGCCCTGCTGGATGTACTGCGCGAACACGGCGGGCTGGATGAAGACGATGCCCGCGACTATCTGACTCGACTGCACACGGAGGGGCGCTATGGACGGGATGTGTATTGAGGCTTGAACGCTGCGATGTGATCCAGCGCTGGCTTCGCGGCTGACGCCGCTCCTACAAACTCCGATTCCAGATAGCGAACAGAATGAGCACCCACTCCGTTGAGAACATCAAGGCCGACAGCAACCGCTTGCGCGGATCCCTGCTGGAAAGCCTGGCCGATCCTGTCACCGGCGCATTGCGCGAAGACGACCAGACCCTGATCAAGTACCACGGCAGCTACCAGCAGGACGACCGCGACGTGCGCGATGAGCGCCGTCGGCAGAAGCTGGAGCCGGCCTACCAGTTCATGATCCGCACCCGCACTCCCGGTGGCGTGATCAGCCCCGAGCAGTGGCTGAAGCTGGACAGCATCGCCACCCGTTACGGCAACCATTCGCTGCGCATCACCACCCGCCAGGCCTTCCAGTTCCATGGCGTGATCAAGCGCGAGCTGAAGGCGACCATGCAGGCGATCAATGCCGCATTGATCGACACCTTGGCCGCCTGCGGTGACGTCAACCGCAACGTCCTGGTTGCCGCCAACCCGCTGCTGTCCAGCGCACACGCCACCCTGTACGCCGACGCTGCGCGCACTTCCGAACACCTGTTGCCCAATACCCGCGCCTATTACGAAATCTGGCTGGACGAAGAGCGCGTGGCCGGCAGCGGCGCCGAGGAAGAGCCGATCTACGGCGAACGCTACCTGCCGCGCAAGTTCAAGATCGGCTTTGCACTGCCGCCGCTCAACGACGTCGATGTCTATGCCAATGATCTGGGCTTCATCGGCGTGCTTGATGCCGACGGCGAACTGCTCGGCTATGACGTGACCATCGGCGGCGGCATGGGTGCCACCCACGGCGATGCCGAAACCTATCCGCGCATCGCCAACAACGTTGGCTTCATTCCGCGCGACGCCTTGCTCGACGTCGCCACCGCCACCGTCACCACCCAGCGCGACCTTGGCAACCGTGAACTGCGCAAGCGTGCGCGCTTCAAGTACACCATCGACGACCACGGCCTGGACACGGTCGTGGCGGAGATCGAGCGCCGCGCCGGCATCCGCTTCGCCCCATCGCGTGCACAGGCGTTCGCCCACAATGGCGACCGCTATGGCTGGGTCGAAGGCGACGACGGCCGCTGGCACCTGACCCTGTCGCTGCAGGCCGGACGCATCGCCGATGTAGCCGGCGCGCCACACCTGACCGCCCTGCGCGAAATCGCCCGCATTCTCGACGGCGAGTTCCGCATGACCGGCAACCAGAACCTGGTCATCGCCGGCGTGCCTGCCGCCCAGCGCGCGCAGATCGATGCGATCGTGCAAAACGCGGGACTGGACATCGGCAACCGCGCCCCGACCGCACTGGCGCGCGCCGCCATGGCCTGCGTCGCCCTGCCCACCTGCGGCCTGGCGATGGCCGAAGCCGAGCGCTACCTGCCCGAGTTCAGTGCCAAGCTGCAGCCGCTGCTGGAACAGCATCAGCTGACCGACGCACCGATCCTGCTGCGCATTTCCGGCTGCCCGAATGGCTGCTCGCGCCCCTACCTGGGTGAGATCGCCCTCGTCGGCAAGGCGCCGGGCCGCTACAACCTGATGCTCGGTGCCGATCATCGTGGCCAACGTCTCAACACGCTGTACCGCGAAAACATCACCGAGCCGGAAATCCTCGACGCACTGGCGCCACTGTTCGCCCGCTATTCCGGCGAGCGCGATGGCAGCGAAGGCTTCGGTGACTTCCTGCACCGGGCCGGCATCGTCGCCCTTCCTCCCTACCCCACCCACCGCCAGATATCCGTGGAACTGCAAGCATGAGCGCCCTGCCCAAGACCTCTCACAACCCGTCGGTAACCCTGCCTGACGACCTGGGCCCGCTCAATACCCTGCTCGATTCGATGGATGCGCAGCAGCGCGTGGAATGGGCACTGCAGAACGCGCCCGGCGCGCATGTGCTGTCGTCGAGCTTCGGCGCGCAGTCGGCGGTGACCCTGCACCTGCTCAGCAGCCAGCATCCGGACATCCCGGTCATCCTGATCGACACCGGCTATCTGTTCCCGGAGACCTACCGCTTCGCCGACGAACTGACCGACAGGCTCAAGCTCAACCTCAAGGTCTACCGCCCGCAGGTGAGCCGCGCCTGGATGGAAGCACGCCATGGCCGCCTGTGGGAACAAGGCGTGGTCGGCATCGAGCAGTACAACAACCTGCGCAAGGTCGAGCCGATGAAGCGCGCCCTTGACGACCTGCAGGTGGGCACCTGGTTCACCGGTCTGCGCCGCAGCCAGTCGGCAAGTCGCGCCAACACGCCGGTGCTGCAGCGCCGTGGCGAGCGCTTCAAGGTCAACCCGATCGCCGATTGGAGCGACCGCGACGTGTGGAAATACCTGCAGGAGCACAAGCTGCCCTACCACCCGCTGTGGGAACAGGGCTACGTCTCCATCGGCGACTACCACACCACCCGCCGCTGGGAAGCCGGCATGCGAGAAGAAGACACCCGCTTCTTCGGTCTGAAGCGCGAATGCGGTCTGCACGAAGAGATTTAAGCGAAGCCATGCAGGCATGTAGTGCCGAGCCATGCCCGGCAGAAGCTTCACCGATAACGCTCCAGCGCAGCAACGCTGCGCACTGCAAAAGCCACCCTCACCCCAACCCCTCTCCCGTGAACGGGAAAGGGGCCAGTCATGTAGTGCCGAGCCATGCTCGGCAGAGGCTTCACCGGTAACGCTCCAGCGCAGCATCGCTGCGCACTGCAAAAGCCACCCTCACCCCAACCCCTCTCCTGTGAACGGGAGAGGGGCCAGTCATGTAGTGCCGAGCCATGCTCGGCAGAGGCTTCACCGGTAACGCTCCAGCGCAGCACCGCTGCGCACTGCAAAATCTGCCCTCACCCCAACCCCTCCCGTGAACGGGAGAGGGGTTAATCATGTTGTGCCGAGCCACGCTCGGCAGAAGCTTCACCGGTAACGCTACAGCACAGCACCGCTGCGCACTGCAAAAGCTGCCCTCACCCCAACCCCTCTCCCGCGAACGGGAGAGGGGCCAGTCATGTAGTGCCGAGCCATGCTCGGCAGAGGCTTCACCGGTACCGCTCCAGCGCAGCACCGCTGCGCACTGCAAAAGCTGCCCTCACCCCAACCCCTCTCCCGCGAACGGGAGAGGGGCTAATCGTGTAGTGCCAAGCCATCCTCGGCAGAGGCTTCACCGGTAACCCCCGAACGCAGCACCGCTGCGTTCTACCGATCCTGCATTTCACCGTGATCGGTCAAAGCAGAAACTCAATACCGGTAGTCCAGCTTCAACCAGAACGAGCGCCCAGGTTCATTGATCCGTACCGGATCAGCAGGAAACCCGAAATCCGCACTACCAGCCAGATTCAGATGTTCGGCATAGGCGCGGTCGAACAGATTGTCCACGCCCACACTGGCACGCAGCCCGTCATTGATCCGATAGGCGCCATTGAGTGACAAGGTCGCAAAGCCCGCGCTCGGGCCCAGGTCCCGCGCCACCACATTGCCCTCATCCTGTGCCACCCGGCTCTGCCGGCTGACCGCGCGCAACAAGGCCCCCACCGACCAGCGCGACTGTTCATAGGAGGCAGAGAAGCGCCCCTCCAACGGTGGAATCTGCGGCAATGGCCGGTTTTCGCTGCGGTTCTCGCCCCAGGCATAAGCCAGCGTGCTGCCAAGCTTCCATGCATGCGTCGGCCGCCATTCCAAGCCCGCCTCGGCCCCGGCGATGCGCGCATCCACATTGCGAGCCTGGGTGCTGCTACCCATCATGCCGCCGCTGCGGTACTGGAACAGGATGTAATCCTGCAGGCGACCGGCATACGCCGACACCCACGCATCAAGCCGCTCGCTGCGGAACTGCAAGCCCAGGTCCAACTGTGTGGTCTGTTCCGGCTTCACGCCCGAGAACGCATTGATGCTGCCGACCGGCCCGGCATCGGCCGAGAACAACTCCCAGTAATCCGGCATGCGCTCGCTGTGTCCGATACCTGCGTACCAGGTCCAGGCCTGGCCATGATCCCGCTCATAGCGCACGAAGCCACTGCCGAGATCCTCCTGACGCTGTTGCCCCGCAGTTGGATTCGGCATGCTCATCATGCCGGTCGTCGCCCGTCGATCCTTGACCGTCGCCTTGTCCAGACGCAGGCCGCTGATCCAGCGCTGTGGCGTGCCTTCGCCCAAGGTCAGTTCGGTGAACACCCCCTGGCTGCTGAAGTCGGCATCACGCTTCCACGCCGACTGTTGCCAGGTATTGCGCCCCATGCCATTGCGGCTGCGATGGCGGCTGTCCTGCGCATCGAAGCCGGCGACGACTGCCACCTCCTGCCAGCGCCATTCGCTGCTGACACGGCCACCGGTGGTGCGCCGCTCAACATTCGACGCCATCGGCATCGGCATGCTGCTGGCCGGGTTCGGCGTGCGCAGCGTGTAGTTGTCCATCAGGTGATCTGCATTGTTGTAATACAGATTGGCCTGCAACTTGTCCCAGGCGCCGGGCAGGTTGTCGCGCTCGAAGCGCAGGCCATAACTGTCGCGCTTGAACGCGGCGCCATCCATGCCACGGCCGGCATAGCGCGCAATCGCATCGCCTGTGCCGGCACTGAGCTCCACAACCGTGTCAGCATCCGGCGTCCAGCCGATGGTCGCATCGGCGTTCCACTTGCGCCAACGCGAAGGCACCACGTCGCCATTGCCGTCGCGGTAGTCATCGGATTCGGAACGGTTGCCGTTGACCCGCACATACCCGGGCGTGCTGCCGAAGGTGGCATCGAGCATCTGGTCGTTGCGGTTGTTGGATCCGCCCAATGCGCTGGCTTTCAGCTCCATGCCGGGGCCGTCAAAGCGCGGCGTCTCCCGTTCGAAGCGTACCGTTCCAGCTGAAGCACCCGCGCCCCAACGCACGCTTTGTGGTCCCTTGATGACGGTCAAGCGGTCATAGGTTTCCGGCGCGATATACGACAGCGGATTGTCCATGCGTGACGGGCAGGCACCGATGAGGTTGCCGTCGTTGCTGAGGATGTTCAGTCGCGAGCCGGACATGCCGCGCAGTACCGGGTCGCCATTGGTGCCGCCGTTACGGATCGCCGAGAAACCCGGCACGGTCTTCAGGTAGTCGGCGCCGTCACTGGCCGGCACCGGTTGCCGTGGCAGGCGCGGATCGGTGACCCATTGCAGCGGCGAAGAAGGTGCCGCGGCGGTAACCACCAGTGTGTCCAGGGTCTGGGTCAGATCACGCTCGGCGGCATTGCCGATATGTGGGAACAGCGCCATGCAGACGCAAACAGACAGGCATGCCGGAGCACCCGGCATACGGGAAAGGGATTTCATTTGATTCTCCAATACGACACGTCCGCGCGCCGCCCAACGGCAGCGCACGGCAAACAGGAAAGGTGGCGTTATCTGGAGAGCATCGGTGGCCCACGCGGCGGGTGCGCAGGCCAGCGCAGGCTGGCACGAACAAGGGTCTTGCGGGGGGATTCGGGCGCAAGCCGATACAGCAACGGCGCCAGTACCAGAATCACCGCCAGCCAGGGCAGCAGGCGCGAGGCCATGGTGCAGTAGTCGCAGGCTTCGCCATGGGCGGCGTGCGGATCGGCCGGCGGCGTTGGCTTCAGGTCGCTCGCCGCCAACACGGGCGCGTCATGCGACATGTGCTGCATGTCGTGATGCCCAGCGTGCGCATCGGCAGGCTTCGGCATCGCTACTTCATGCGCGGCGTGGCCCATTGCGCTCATCGGCAGCGGCTGGGACTGCAACCAGCGGCTGACCACTGGCGCCACTGCCATCAGCAAGGCTGCGGCAAAGGCCAGTACAAGCACAAAGGATTGGAAGCGAAGCGAACGCATGACCCGCGCATTTTATCGGCACGACAATGCCGACGTTGCCGCACCAGGTGCGACCGTTTGCCGCACATCCTGTTCACAGACGCAGACCGTAATGCCGAGCCATGCTCGGCAGAGGCCTTCCCGGCAATGCATCACCCACGCAGCTTTTGTAGGAGCGGCGTAAGCCGCGAAGCTGATGTCAATGAAATCGCCATACAACCCGAAATCCGATGGACCACCAGCTTCGCGGCTTACGCC
>NZ_JASCOR010000084.1 GCF_029959445.1 Stenotrophomonas sp. PS02298
GGCCAGAGCCGAAGCAAGGGCCAGAGCCGAAGCAAGGGCCAGAGCCGAAGCAAGGGCCAGAGCCGAAGCAAGGGCCAGAGCCGAAGCAAGGGCCAGAGCCGAAGCAAGGGCCGTCGGAGTAGCAACGTTGGAAGCAATGTTTGAGCGCTGCGTCCTTCTCCCGCTTGCGGGAGAAGGGCCCCGCAGGGGCGGATGAGGGGAGGTTTTTCGCGTGCCGGCAGGCGTGCGACTGCGATGCACTCCGTGTGGCTGCGTTGCTATCGCCGATCCTTGAAACTGGCCTGAGTGCTCAAGTCGAAGACAAGGCAGGGTGGCGCAGGTCAACTATTGGTAGTGGCGAGTTCCGGGCGTTGTGGCTCATGTTGCATTTGCAGCCGGAAAAGCCTTGAGCGCTGCCCACACCACTGGCTTTGCCCACTCCGGCACCTGCGCGAACTCTTCCTGGCTGACCGGGCAGAGAATCCGACCCTTGTCCATTTCCAGAACCAACAACGGCTCAACCAGGCCGTCGTGATCGGGCGGGCGGCTGTTGTCATACATGTGCAGCGTCGTCAGGTGCGGCAATAGTTCGATCAGGTTGAGGCGCGAGCTGTCGTAGCGTTGGCGGATCTTGTCTTCGGGAATATCGTGGCCGCCGGCTGCAACGCGTTCGGCCACGCGTTGCAGATGCAGCTCGATGCTTTCCAGGCCGCAGAACCAAACCGATACCTCATGCTGTTTGCAGGCTTCGTGCAATAGCTTGGGAATGGTGTTGGCGCCGAGTGTGGTTTCGAATGCGTAGTCACGATTGGACTGCATCGCCTCGCGCAGGCGGCGGGTACCTTCCTGCCATGCGGCTGCGTTGGCTTCTGCCAACGGCCAATCCCGTTCCACCAGTTGCCGGGTGAAGGCATCGGGGTTGAACCAGGTGGCGCCATCATGCGCCAGCATCATGCCCAGCAAGGAGCTTTTGCCCGCGCCGTTGACGCCGGCCAATACCAGGATGCGCGCCATCGATCAGCGCGACTGGCCCGGGGTGATCTTCAAGCCGCGGCGGGCGGGCCGGTCCAGGGCCCTGCGCAAGGCCGTGCCGTCATCGAGTACGGCAAGATGGGCATCGAACTCGGCCTGCAGTTGCTGGAGTGACTGCGCGCGCTGCGCTGCCGCCGACGCGCCGGACGCTTGTGCGACCAGCCGCTGGTATTCCTCGGCAGAGACCACCACCGCTTGCGGATGGTTGTGGTTGGTAACCACCACGGCCCCGCGTTTGGCGACTTTGCGCATCAGATCAGGCCAGCCTTTGGCTTTGACGTCACTGGCGGGCGTCTTTTCCAGATCCAGCAGGTTCAGTGACAGGTCCATTGCGGTTTCCGGGCTGTGTATTCGCAAAATATACCAAATTTCCCATTTTGGGTATTTTTGCCAAGAGTCGTTCATTGAACGTTCGTTTGCACGCCTGAAACGCAAACGCCCGGTGCAAGATGCACCGGGCGTTTGCTTGCGGCGTTGCGCGGTGAGGCGCGTCAGCTGCGTTGTGGATCAGGCGCCGCGCGGACCGCGGTTGCCGCCGCCAGGACGGCCGCCGCCACCTGGGCGGCCTGCGCCGCCGGGGCGGTTACCACCCGGACGCGGACCGCCAGAGGGACGACCACCCGGGCCGCCTGGGCCACGGTTGCCACCACTCGGGCGGCCGCCGGCCGGGCGTGCGCCGTAGGGGCTGTAGCCCGGGGTGGCGTGATCGGAGGGGAAGCTCGGGGCATTGCCCGGGTGACCGTACGGGTGCTTGCGCTGGCCCTGGCCTGCGCCCTGGCCGCCAGCGCCCTGCGGGCGACCCTGGCCGGGGCCGCCACGGCTGGCACCCAGGGCGCCGCCCGGACGCGGCTTGCCGTAGGGGCGAGCCTGGCCATCGGCGGCCGGACCACGGCCCGGACCACGATTGCCGCCCGGGCCGCGTGCTGCGCCGGGACCTGCATTGCGGTGGCCGCTCGGGCCGGTGCTGACACCGTCCGGCACGTACCAGGTGCGGAACGCGGCCGGGTTGCCGTCCGGCAGGCTGCGGTCGCCTGCGGGCTTGCGCTGCTTGAACGGCTTCTGCGACTGCTTGGCTGCGGCTTCGCCGCTGACCGTCAGGCCGCCCTTGTAGCCGCCGCTGTTGCCACGGCCGCGGCCGCCGCGGTCTTCGCGCACGTTGTCGAAGCGACGCAGTTCGCGGCCTTCATCGGCAGTGTTGTGGCCGTTGACGTAGGCATTGCCGCGGCCGCCATCGCGCGACACGCGCAGGGTGGTCTTGACCGCCTTGCGCTGGCCGATCACCGGCTGCAGGGTCAGTGCCGACGGGGTGCCTTCTTCCAGCTTCAGCTGGGCGCGCAGTGCGTCGACCTGCTGGGTGGTCAGTTCCACCGACTTGCCGCGCATCAGGTCGCGCGGCAGCTCGATCTTGCCGTAGCGGGTGCGCTTCAGGCGGCTGACCTGGCAGCCCTGCGATTCCCACAGGCGGCGCACTTCACGGTTGCGGCCTTCCTTGACGACCACGCGGAACCAGTCGTGCGAATCGGTGCCGCCAATGCGCTCGACTTCGTCGAACTTGGCGCCGCCATCTTCCAGCAGCACGCCGCGGCCAAGGCGCTCGACGATTTCGTCGGAGACCTTCTCTTCGCCTTCCGGCGCACGCACACGTACCACGTACTCGCGCTCGACTTCGAACGACGGGTGCATCATCGCGTTGGCGAGTTCACCGTCGGTGGTAGCCAGCAGCAAGCCGGTGGTGTTGATGTCGAGGCGGCCGATGGCGATCCAGCGTGCGCCCTTCAACGGCGGCAGCGCTTCGAATACGGTCGGGCGGCCTTCGGGATCGTCACGGGTGGTGACTTCGCCCTCGGGCTTGTTGTAGATCAGCACGCGCGACGGGTCGGTCAGCGCGCTGGCGACGAAGCTGCGACCGTCGAGGTCGATCTTGTCGCCGCTCTTGATCGACATGCCGGTTTTGGCGACTTCGCCGTTGACCTTGACCAGGCCATCGGCGATGCGCTGCTCCAGCGCACGGCGCGAGCCGAGGCCAGCCTGGGCCAGGACCTTGTGCAGGCGCTCTTCGAGCTTGGGCTGTTGGTCGGTGTCGGCTTCGCGCTTGAGCGAGAGCTTGTTCAACGAAGATTTACGCGGGGTGTCACTCATCTGTTTGGCTCCGGCCGGCGTTTTCCGCGTCGGCCTGTGGTTCGGAATCGGCTACATCAACAGCCACGGTCGTCGTCGCGACGGCGTTGTTTTCAGTTTTTTCCACTTCCGCCGCGCGCTCTCCCGGCGCGGCGTCGGGTTCGCCGGTGAAGGCGGTGTTGGATGCAGCTGCGTTCGAATCCGGGGATTCTGGCGTAGCTGCGGATGTGGGGACGCTGTCGTTGGCGGCATCCAGGCCTTGCGGCGAGGCGGCACCAGCGGCAAGCGGGGCAGCTGGTTGGCCGTCGCCATCCAGCGGTAGTTGCGGTTCCAGCTCGCCGATGTCGCGCAGTTCGGACAGCGGCGGAAGTTCGTCCAGGCGCTTGAGCCCGAAGTAGTCCAGGAAGCCCTTGGTGGTGCCGAACAAGGCGGGCTTGCCGGGCACGTCACGGTGGCCGATGACCCGGATCCACTCGCGCTCTTCCAGGGCCTGGATGATGTTGCTGCTTACTGCCACGCCGCGCACCTGTTCAATCTCGCCGCGGGTGATGGGTTGCCGATAGGCGATCAAGGCCAGGGTTTCCAGCGTGGCACGGGTATAACGGGTCTTGCGTTCGGTCCATAGCCGCGACACCCAGCCGTGCACTTCGCTGGTGATCTGGTAGCGGTAGCCCGAGGCCACCTCCGTCAGTTCCACGCCGCGTCCCGCGCAGCCTTCGCGCAGCAGTTCCAATGCCCGTTCGATGCTGCCCGGCGGTGCCGGCTCATCTTCGGGAAACAGCCCCTGCAGTTGCGCCAAGGTGACCGGCTGGCTGGAAGCAAGCAGGGCGCCTTCGACAATGCGGTTGATCAGCGGTTGATCCATGCGTTGGGTCGGTTACTCAGGCGGGAGTGTCAGCGTCATCGAACTCGCTGGAGAACTGCAGCGGTGCGTTGGTGTTGCCAGTGGCCAGGGACTTCACATAAATCGGGGCGAGCGGGGCTTCCTGCACGATGTCGAGCAGTTGCTCCTTGGCCAACTCCAGTACTGCAAGGAAGGTGACCAGGACGCCGAGCTTGCCTTCTTCGGCGGTGAACAGACTTTCAAAACGGTAAAACTTGTCGCCTTCCAGCAGTCCGAGCACATCGCCCATGCGCTGCCGCACACTCAGTGCCTCGCGCTTGATCGCGTGGCCGCTGAACAGCTCGGCGCGCTTGAGTACGTCATGCAGCGCCAGCAGCATTTCCTTCAATTCCACCGGCGGCGGAGTCTTGACCAGTACACGCTCGGGCACGAAGGCGTGCGCCAGGCTGGTGTCGCGGTCCTGCCGGGGCAGGCTGTCGATATCCTCGGCGGCCTGCTTGAAGCGTTCGTATTCCTGCAGACGGCGCACCAGCTCGGCGCGTGGATCTGCTTCTTCGCCTTCGATGCTGGGTGGGCGCGGCAACAACATGCGCGACTTCACTTCAGCAAGAATCGCCGCCATCACCAGGTATTCGGCCGCCAGTTCGAAGCGCAGCTCCTGCATGACATTGATGTATTCCACGTACTGCTTGGTGATCTCGGCGACCGGGATATCCAGGATGTCCAGGTTCTGCCGGCGGATCAGGTAAAGCAGTAGATCCAGCGGGCCCTCGAAGGCGTCGAGAATGACTTCCAGTGCATCCGGTGGAATGTACAGATCCTGTGGGATCTGCAGTACCGGTTGGCCATGCACCATCGCCAGCGGCATTTCCTGCTGCTGCGGTAAGGGATGCTGCGCTGGCGGGTTCGCGTCGTGCGCGAGTTCGGAAGTCATCAGGTCGACATTCGGGGTATTGCGAACCGGACGCGCCCCAGGTTCCCGCCCGGGAGCATTCCAGCCCATGTATTACGAGCTACTCGCGCTTGTTTGGCGCGCTTCCACACATGAACAACAAGGCGCGCCGCAGGATCAGCGGCAACGTCATTACGAGGAGGTCGTCTACGCGGTCCGGGAAGTGATGCGCTCCAGTGGTTGGGTGGCGGGCCTGACCCACTACCGCACCGGGCGGCTACTGGCCGACTGCGTGCAATGGACTAAAGAGTAATCGCCCGGGCAGGGCGGTGTCCAGCCTTGTGACGCTAGACTTGGCATCCTTCCATTCAGCAGACAAGCGGAGAAAGGCCAGTGTGGTACGTAATCGAGGGCTATGACGGAGAGGATGTGCTGGCAGCGCGGTTGCAGGCGCGGGCGGCACATCTGGCGCGGTTGCAGACATTGCTTGACCAGGGGCGACTGCTTTTGGCTGGTCCCTGTCCTGCAATTGACGCGGAAGACCCGGGCCCGGCAGGTTTCAGTGGCAGCGTGGTGATTGCCAGCTTTGAAGACCTTTCCGCCGCAAGGGCCTGGGCCGATGCCGACCCGTATGTAGCTGCAGGCGTCTATACGCGGGTGGACGTGCGCCCGTTCCGCAAGGTGCTGCCATGAGCCGGGTCGAGCGGATCCAGGCGGCCCTGCAGGCCGCCTTTGCGCCGCTGCAGCTGGAAGTGAAGGACGACAGTCACCGTCATGCCGGCCATGCCGGGGCCAGCGATGGACGTGGTCATTTCAAGGTCATGGTGGTCAGTGATGCCTTCGCCGGCAAGGCACCGCTTGCCAGGCATCGTGCGGTGTATGCCGCACTCGGCGGGATGATGGAGACGGATATCCACGCGTTGTCGATCAAGGCGTTGACGCCGCAGGAGCTGGGCGGGGCTGGCTGAACGGAATGGGGCATTGCAGGATTCCCGTGGAAGTGGTCGGGACAGATATTGTCCAGGCGGGTCAAGTTCAGCTAACGAACTGTTTACAGATGCGTTTGAAAACGTTTACAGTCCGCCCGACCCTGTACTGCGGTGGGTAGGCCAGTGGCGAAGTCGGCAATAACGATCAAGGATGTTGCCCGTGAGGCGAATGTCTCCGTCGCAACCGTGTCACGCGCCCTCAATGGCCATGACAATGTCGCCGCGCCGGTCCGCAAGCTGGTGCTGGAAGTGGCCAGCCGGCTGCGCTACACCCCGCACGCTGCGGCCCGCAGCCTGAGCAGCCGCAGCACCCAGACAGTCGGTGTGGTACTTCCCGACCTGTACGGTGAGTTTTTCTCCGAGTTGATGCGCGGCATCGACGGTGTGGCCAGCGCCCATCGCCGGCACCTGTTGGTGTCCAGCTACCACGGCGACCAGCAACAGCAAGGTTCGGTGCTGCAGGCCATGCGTGGGCGCGTTGACGGCTTGCTGGTCCTTTCGCCATACGCAGGTGACTCCGATTTCCTGGTCGACAATCTGCCGCCAGCGTTGCCAACGGTCTTGATCAACACGCCGTTGGCCACTGCGCAGTACCCGCTCTTCAGCATCGATGACCATGCCGGTGCGCTGAGCATGACCCGGCATCTGCTTGAAGGGGGGCACCGCCGCATCGCTTTCATCTGCGGGCCGGCACGTAATCACGATGCGCAGCAGCGCCTGCTCGGTTTCCGTGAGGCGATGGCGGCGTTCGATGGCGAGGTGGAAGCGATTGAGCTGCCTGGCAATTTCGATGAAGCCTCCGGTCATCAGGCCGGATTGGCATTGTTGGCAGGCGCTGCGCTGCCTGATGCGGTGTTTGCCGCCAACGACATGATGGCCCTGGGGTGCCTGTACGCGTTCTCGCAGGCGGGCATGAAAGTGCCTGGGCAGGTGGCGCTGGCTGGCTTTGATGACATCCCCTTGGCGCGCTTTGTTCACCCTGCTTTGACAACGATGCAGGTCAGCATCGCCGAGTTGGGCGAGCGGGCGATGCTGCAGTTGGTGCAGATGATCGATAGCGGGCAGGCGCAGACAGCGCCCGCCGTAACCCTGGTCCCAACCTTGGTCGTACGCGACTCCACTGCCGCGTGCGACCTCCCTTGACCCGGCGTTAGACCGGGATGGTTCCCCACACACACGTTCTTCGCGGCCTGGTGCCGCCGCCTTGGGAGAGGAAGAAGATGAAAAAGATTGCTGGTAATTTCACGCCTACCCGCAAGCTGCTCAGTAGCGCACTTGTTGGCTGCCTGCTTTTGGGTGCGGCACCTGCGTTCGCGCAGAGCACCAGTGCGACCATCCGTGGCCAGGTAATGGCAGACTCGAGCCCTGCCGCGCAGGCACAGGTCACCGCGACGAACACCGCGACCGGGCTGACCCGTAGCGTGCAAAGCACTGGCAATGGCACTTATTCTTTGGCCGGCCTGCCGCCGGGCACCTACAAGGTGGACGTCAATGCGGGCGGCAAGACCAGTAGCCAGAACATCACCGTACAGGTCGGTCAGACCGCCACGGTGAATCTGGGTGTGGGGGGTGTGGCGGAAACTGCCGGTGGTGCGGCGACCAACCTGGATGCAGTGCAGGTAACGGCGCAGGCAGTGGTGGAAACCAAGACATCGGAGGTGGCGACCTACCTCACTCAGAAGCAGCTGCAGGCATTGCCGCAGAACTCGCGCAACTTCCTGGCCTTCGCGGATATCGTACCGGGCGTCATGTTCAACACCGGTAACGAGGGTTCCACGTCGATCCGAAGTGGCGCCCAGTTGTCCAGTGGTGTCAACGTGTTCATCGATGGTGTCGGTCAGAAAGACTATGTGCTCAAGGGCGGCATTACCGGCCAGGATTCCAGTCGCGGCAACCCATTCCCTCAGCTGGGCATTGCCGAGTACAAAGTCGTCACTTCCAACTACAAGGCCGAGTACGACCAGTTGAGCAGTGCGGGCATCACGGCTGTCACTCGCTCGGGTACAAATGAATTTCACGGTGATTTTTTCTGGGACAACGTTGCCAGTGGCTGGGTGGCAGATACCATCCGCGAGAAGGATGGTCGCGACATCAAGGCTCGCACCCACGATGAACAGTACGGTGTTGCCTTGGGTGGTCCACTGATCAAGGACAAGCTGCACTTTTTCGTGACCTATGAAGCCAAGGACCGCAGTGACGCGCGGCAGGTTATCCCCGGCCGCCAGATTTCGGTCGAAGAGCTGCCCCAGCGCTTCCAGGACGAGGCCCGTTCCACGAACAACGCGCCGTTCAAGGAGGACCTGTACTTCGGTAAGTTGAGCTGGACTCCGGGTGACGCACATCTGGTCGAATTGACCATGAAGCGCCGTGAGGAAGATGAAGTCACTGGTATTGGTGGTGTCAACCTGGCGTCATACGGGACCCTGAAGACCGGCGAAGAAACACGCATCGACCTGCGCCACCAGTTCAATGCAGAGAATTGGATGAACGATGCTCATATCACCTATGAGGATGCCAGTTTCGCGCCGCGCCCGATAAACCTGGAGAATGGCTACAAGCTGTTCATTCCGCGTCGGGGCGAAGAGGCGCTGAACAACCCGACAATGGAAGAGGTCATCAATCGCGGCGGTGGTGGTGACTTCCAGGAAAAGTCGCAGAAAGGGTATTCGTTCCAGAATGACTTCACCTTCTTCGGGTGGGAAGGCCACACCGTCAAGGCCGGCATCAAGTACAAGGACATTGATCTTTCCGCCTTTGAACAGAGCCCATACTCGCCGCAGTTCCGCTATGACCTGAACCAGAGTCTGGATGTGCCCTATCTGGTGCAGTTCACGGCATCGGGCAATGGTTACCCGACGACAGTGGAATCCAGCGTCAAACAGTTTGGCATCTACATCCAGGATGATTGGGAGGTCAACGAACACCTCACCTTGAACCTTGGATTGCGCTGGGACTATGAAACCAACCCTGCATTCGAAGACCATGTCACGCCGGCCGGGCTGGTGTCCGCATTGCAGGCGTGGCCGAACATCAATAATTCAAATGTTGATTACGACTACAACAACTACATCAGCAACGGCCACAACCGCAGCGCATTCAAGGACGGCTGGCAGCCGCGCGTAGGCTTCTCGTACGACCTCAATGGCGACCAACGGCATGTGATCTTTGGTGGTGCGGGTCGTTCGTACAACCGCAACCAGTTCGACTACCTCTCGCTGGAAAAGTACCGCCTTGCGTTCCAACGCTACGAGTACCAGTTCAATACTCCCGGTCATGCTTGCACACCGGGGGCAGGCAGCAACTGTTACAACTTCGACCCGAGCATGTTTGATCCAGCCGTGTTGGCGCAGATGGCGGCAGCCAGTCCGAACAATGGAGCCGAAGTGTTCCTGCTCAACAACGATATCAAGACGCCTTACTCAGACCAGTTCAGCATTGGCATGCGCAATGCGTTCTCGATGCTGGGGCATGACTGGAACTCATCTGTAACCCTGATGCACGTGTTGAGTCACGACGGCATCCTCTGGACGATGGGTAACCGCTACCCCAACGGTGAGTATCGCAGCAATCCTGCAGTCAACTGGGGCGGCCAGCCGTGGGGTGAGCAGTTGCCGGGATGGGGCCGATTCTTCATTGGCAACAATGCCGTCGAGACCCGTCTGAACTCGCTGCTGTTGGCGTTGGACAAGCCTTACACCACTGAGTCCCACTGGGGTGTGAGCCTTGCCTATACCTACAGCGACGCCAAGGAGAATCGCAGTAATTCGGATACCTTCTCGTTTGACTATCCCAATCTGGATAGTGTTGCGTTCACCACTGCGCTGGGTATTCCAAAGCACCGGCTGGTGGCCACCGGTATCGTCGATTTTTGGGGTGTCACCGGTTCGGCGAAGTTGGTCTTGGAAAGCCCGAAGCCGGTTGAGGCGCTCAACTGCTACGCCAGCACCATCGCCGATGACTGCGCGTTCGATCCCTTCAAGCCCGACAAGAAGGTTGGCTACAAACAGTTGGATCTAGCACTTCAGAAGGAATGGGACACCGGTACGGATCTGAAGCTGCGGGTTCGTGGTGATGTGTTGAATGTCTTCAACTGGCGCAACGTGCTCTCATCGGAATACGCCAACTGGCGTGGCAATCGCGGTGTTGCCGATCCGAACTACGGTAACCGTACCGGTGATGCGATTGCACGCCCAACCCGCACCTTCAAGCTGTCGTTTGGCTTGACCTGGTGATTCGCGCCCCGGCTGGCCGTCGGCCGGCCGGGGGCTGTTGCAGATGTCGTACGTCGTGTTCTTTCTTGGAATTTCATGGATTTCGCCTTGAGCAAGTCACGTACCCCGCAGTTGTTGGCCTGTGTTCTCGCCGGTATGGGGCTGGCGTTGTTGGGAGGCTGTGGCAAGGCGCCGGAGCCGCCGATGCCGAAGGTATTGCCGCAGGTGATCCTGATCGAGGCGGACCTGCCGCCGCGGCCGATGAAGCCGGAACTGCCGCCATTGTTCGACGACATCGAGCGCCGCACTTTCCAGTTCTTCTGGGATACGACCAACGAACAGAACGGGCTGACGCCTGATCGCTATCCGTCGCGGCCGTTTGCCAGCATCGCTTCGGTGGGCTTCGCACTGACGTCGTATCCGATCGGCATCGAGAACGGCTGGGTCAGTCGCAACCAGGCAGTGGAGCGCACTCTGGTCACGCTGAAGTTCTTCCGTGACCTGCCCAGTGGCCCGCAACGCACCGGCAAGGGCGGTTACAAGGGTTTCTACTACCACTTCCTCGACATGCAGCAGGGCCGCCGCTATGACAGTTGGGTGGAGCTCTCCAGCGTGGACACCGCACTGTTGTTGATGGGCGTGCTGTTTGCACAGAGTTATTACGACCAGGACGATCCGCGCGAGAAGGAGATCCGGCAGATTGCCGACACGATCTACAAGCGCACGGACTGGCAATGGCTGCAACGCAACAAGCCGCTGGTGTCGATGGGCTGGTTCCCGGAGAGCGGCTTCATCCAGCACGATTGGATGGGCTACAACGAAGCGATGATGCTCTACATACTGGCGCTGGGGTCGCCGACGCATCCGGTCGAGCCCGATGCGTGGACGGTGTGGACGCGTACCTACGACAACGATTGGGGTGTGTACCAAGGGCAGGAATACCTGTCGTTCGGGCCTTTGTTCGGCCACCAGTACAGCCATGTCTGGATCGACTTCCGCGATATCCAGGACCCGTACATGCGTGAGCGTGGCATCGACTATTTCCTCAATAGCCGTCGCGCGACCCTGGCCCAGCGCGAGTACGCGATTGAGAACCCGATGCAGTGGAAGGACTACAGCGCCAATGTCTGGGGCTTGACCGCTGGTGACGGGCCGCAGAACACCACCCAGGAATACAAGGGTGAGCAGCGCCAGTTCCGCCATTACTCGGCACGTGGCGCGGGTCTGCGCGAGAACTTCGATGACGGCACCATCGTGCCGTCAGCAGCCATTTCCTCGTTGCCGTTCGCGCCGGAAGTCGTGATCCCGGCAACGGTGGAAATGCACAAGCGCTACGGCGACTACCTGTACTCCAGCTATGGCTTCCTGGATTCCTTCAACCCCAGCTTCGGCTACGACATTCCGCTCAAGACCGGGCGTCTGATTCCGGAGCGCGGTTGGGTGGCCAGCGATTACATCGCCATTGATCAGGGGCCGATCCTGGCCGGCATCGCCAATTACCGTGATGAGTTCGTGTGGGAGGTAATGAAGAAGAATCCGTACATCCGCAAGGGTTTGGAGCGGGCCGGGTTCACTGGCGGCTGGTTGGCACCGGAAGACAGCTTCCAGCCACTGCAGAAGGACGAACAGGCAGCATCGGCGCGGGCCGCAGGGATTGCCGAGTCGCGCGCTGCGGCAGCGGCCGGGCAGAAGGCAGCCAGTGAGCAGCCGGCAGCGCCTGCGGCCAAGAAGCCGTGATGTGCGACCAATGATCCGCGCGCTGGCCATCGTGTTGTTGGTGCTGCTCGCAGGCTGTGCCAAGCCCGAGCAGGGCACTACCTTGCGGTTCTGGGCGATGGGTCGCGAGGCCGAGGTAGTTGGTGAGCTGGTGCGCGAGTTCGAGGCGGAGAACCCGGGCATTCGTGTCGATGTACAGAACATTCCGTGGACCGCAGCGCACGAGAAGTTGTTGACGGCGTATGCGGCTGACGGACTTCCCGATGTCTGCCAGCTGGGCAATACCTGGATCGCCGAATTCGCGACCTTGCAGTCACTGACGCCGCTGCAGCCACTGGTCGATAGGTCCACTGTCATCGATCAGTCCGACTACTTCGCCGGTATCTGGGATACCAATGTCATCGATGGTCAGCTGGTCGGTATCCCGTGGTACGTGGACACGCGCCTGCTGTTCTATCGCAAGGATCTGCTGCGCCAGGCCGGCTACTCGCAGCCGCCGAAGACCTGGGCTGAATGGGAGCAGATGAACGCAGCGCTGAAGAAGGTCATGGGCGTGCGTGGCTACCCGGTGCTGATGCCCTTGAACGAGTTCGAACCGCAGCTGTCGTTCGCGCTGCAGCAGGAGGATTCCCTGCTGCGCGATGGTGATACCCGCGGCAACTTCCGCAGCCCCGGTTTCCGTCGCACGCTGGCCTTCTACGACAACATGTTCGAGCAGGGTTGGGCGCCGAAGATGTCCGAGACCCAGATTTCGAACGTATGGGATGAATTCTTCCGCGGCTTCACCGCGTTCTATCTCTCGGGCCCGTGGAACATCCGCGAGTTCCGCCAGCGCCAGCCACCTGGCCTGGAAGGCGAATGGGGCGCCACGCCCTTGCCCGGTCCGGACGGGCTTGGTGCGGGCATTGCCGGTGGCACCAGCCTGGTGGTGTTCCGTTCCTCGCAGAAGAAAGAGGCGGCGTGGAAGCTGATCGAGTTCCTGTCGCGGCCGGCGATCCAGCAGCGCTTCTACAAGATCATTGGTGACCTGCCGCCGCGCCGCAGCGCCTGGCAGTCGCCGGAGTTGCAGGACGATCCGTTGACAGCTGCGTTTGCTGACCAGCTGGAACGCGTCAAACCCACGCCCAAGGTGTTGGAGTGGGAGCGCATTGCCCAGCAGATGCGGGTGGTGACCGAGCAGGTGGTGCGCGGCGGCTTGCCGCAGGACAAGGCGGTCGAGCAGCTGGACCAGCAAGTGAATGACATCCTCGCCAAGCGCCGTTGGATCGCCGAGCAGCAGGCCGGCGCAGCTGCGAAGGCGGCGCCATGAAACGCGGCTCACTGGCTGGTTGGGTCTTTGCCGCACCGGCGCTGATCGTGATCGGCGTGTTCTTTGGTCTGCCTGTGTTGTCGGCGCTGGCCTTGAGCCTGACCGACTTCGATCTCTATGCCTTGGCTGACCCGCACAACCTGCGCTTCAACGGACTGGGCAATTACATCGACCTGCTGCAGACACCGATGTTCTGGAAGTCGCTGGGCAATACCGCCTACTTCGTGGTGGCTGGTGTGCCCTTGTCGATAGGTGTTTCGCTGGGTGCCGCGCTGCTGCTCAACGCCCCAGCCGCGCGCTTCAAGGCGCTGTTCCGCACCGCCTTGTTCGCGCCGGTGGTGACCACACTGGTGGCGGTGGCGGTGATCTGGCGTTATCTGTTCCACACCCGCTACGGGCTGGTGAACTGGGGATTGGGCCAGGTAGGTATCAATCCGATCGATTGGCTGGGCGACCCGAACTGGGCAATGCCAACCATCATCGGCTTCGCGGTGTGGAAGAACTTCGGCTACAACATGGTGATCTTCCTGGCCGGCCTGCAGGCAATCCCCAAGGACCTGTACGAGGCGGCGCGCATTGATGGCGCCTCGCGCTGGCAGCAGTTCCTGCATATCACCTTGCCGATGCTGGGGCCGGTGCTGTTGGTGGTCGGTGTGATCACCGTGTCTGGTTACTTCCAGCTGTTCGCTGAGCCCTATGTGATGACGCGTGGCGATCCGCTGCAAAGTACCGTGAGTGTGCTCTATTTCATGTTCGAGGAAGGCTTCAAGTGGTGGAACCTGGGGCGCGCCTCGGCCGTGGCCTTCCTGTTGTTCCTGATCATCCTGGCGGTGACCACGCTGATGTTGCGCTTCGGCAAGCGCAGGGAGCTGGTATGAGCCGCGTAGGTATAAGCCGGGAGATTGGGCAGTCGCGTTGGCATGCGTGGTGGGTGAACGGTGGGTTGTTGCTGCTGGCCGTGATCAGCCTGGCACCGCTGGCGTGGATGCTGTCGGTGTCGTTCATGCCCAGCGGGCAGGCATCGCATTTCCCGCCACCGTTGCTGCCAGCGCACACCACGTTGGCCAACTACCAGGCCTTGTTCGCCCGCACCGGCATGGGCAACAACTTCATCAACAGCCTGTTGGTGTCGGTTGGAATCACGTTGGGGTCGTTGTTGTTCAACACCCTGGCTGGCTATGCCTTTGCCAAACTGCGTTTTGCCGGCCGCGAGCGGCTGTTCCAGATGTTGCTGGCTGCATTGGTGATTCCGGCGCAGGTGGCGATGCTGCCGCTGTTCCTGCTGATGAAGCAGATGGGCTTGGTGAACACCTTCGGTGGCGTGGTGATTCCAGCCTTGGCCAGCGTGTTCGGCATCTTCCTGGTACGCCAGTACGCGCGCTCGATTCCCGATGAACTGCTGGAAGCGGCGCGCATCGATGGCGCCAGCGAGGCACGGATCTTCTTCCAGATCGTGCTGCCGATGCTCAAGCCGGTGCTGGTGACCTTGGCGATCTTCACCTTCATGGGTGCATGGAACGATTTCATGTGGCCCTTGATCGTGTTGACCGACCAGGAGCACTACACCTTGCCGGTGGCACTGGCCAGTTTGTCGCGCGAGCACATCATGGATGTGGAAATGATGATGGCCGGCGCGGTGGTCACGGTGTTGCCGGTGCTGTTGTTGTTTCTGGTGTTGCAGCGTTACTACATCCAGGGCCTGTTGCTGGGCAGCGTCAAGGGCTGACGCGCCGCGGCCCGCAAGCAGGCTGTGGCGTTGCACTTCCAAACGAAACAAACCGCCGCGAATGGCGTTGAATTTTGCGAAAATCCAGCAGGTTTTGCTGGTGGTAAATCGGGATCCTGCTGATGAATATGCGTTTTGTGATCGGTCTGCTGAGCTTGTTGCTGGCATGGGTGCAGCCGGCCAGTGCTGCAGTGCTCGCCAAGTTCGACGATATCGGTGCGTGGCAGCTGATCACCTCGCCGCAGGTCAGCGGTTCGCTGCGTCCAGTGGCCGGCAACAGCGGGCGTGCGTTGTGCCTGGACTATGACTTCCATGAGGTCTCCGGCTACGTCGGCATCCGCCGTCCGTTGGATGTGACCTGGCCGGAGAACTACCAGCTGTCCTTCGACCTGCGCGGGGATTCGCCGGCCAACGACCTGCAGTTCAAGCTGGTCGATGCCAGTGGCGACAATGTCTGGTGGGTCAATCGTCCGGGTTTCAACTTCCCGAAGAGCTGGACCCGCATCAGCTACCGCAAGCGGCATATCGAAAAAGCCTGGGGCCCGGACCAGGACAAGACCCTGCGTCGCAGTGCGGCAGTGGAGTTCACCATTTACAGCAAGGTCGGCGGCCGCGGCACGGTCTGTTTCGACCAGCTGACCCTGCAGCCGCTGCCGAAGGAAGATACTTCGGCGCTGACCACCACGGTGATCGCCGATACCGCCACGGCGCTGCAGCAGCGCATCGCCGACGGCAAACCGGACACGTTGTGGATCAGCGGCGGGGTCAAGCAGCAGACAGTCAGCCTGGACCTGGGCAAGGTGCGTGAGTTCGGTGGTGCGGTCGTGCAATGGGCGCCTGGCCTGGAGGCAAGCCGCTACGTGGTGCGTGCATCTGCCGATGGGCGTGACTGGAAGATGCTGCGCGAAGTGACCCGTGGCAGCGGTGGCAAGGATTGGCTGGCATTGCCGGAGACCGAGGCGCGCTACCTGCGCTTCGATCTGGTCGATGGCCCGAATTGGCGCTATGGCATCCGCGACATCAGCCTCAAGCCGCTGTCGTTTGCCAATACCCCGAATGATTTCATCCGCTCCGTCGCTGCCGATCTGCCGCGTGGTTCCTTGCCGCGTGGCTTCAGCGGCGAGCAACCGTACTGGACCATCCTTGGCCTGGACGGCGGTCGCGAGCAGGCCCTGATCAGCGAGGACGGCGCGCTGGAGGCGATGAAAGGCGGCTTCAGCATCGAGCCGTTCGTCGTGCTCGATGGCAAGGTGATCGGGTGGGCGGAGGTGAAGTCCAGCCAGAGTCTGCAGGACGGCTATCTGCCCATGCCGTCGGTGGCGTGGGAGCACGATCACTTCGGTTTGAATGTCACTGGCTTCGTGCAGGGGCGGCCGGACCAGGCGCAGCTGGTGGCACGCTATGAGCTGCACAACACCGACAAGGTCGCGCACGAGTATCGTTTGGCGCTTGCGGTGCGGCCGTTCCAGGTCAATCCGCCCAGCCAGTTCCTCAACACCGTCGGTGGCGTCAGCCGCATCGACAATCTCGCAGTGCGGACCGGGCAGATAAGCGTCAACGGCCAGCCGCGCGTGTATACTTCGCTTCCCGCCGATGCGGGCTTTGCCAGCAGCTTCGACAGCAAGTTGGCTGTCACCCACCTGGCTGACAAGGACTTGCCGATCACGCAGGAGGTCCGCGATGCCACCGGGTTGGCATCGGGCGCCTTGGTCTACAACTGGAAGCTGGAGCCGGGACAACGCCGGGAGGTGGTGTTGGTGTTGCCGCAGACCGGCAACTGGCAGATGCCGGCCAGTTTCGATGCCGACAAGGCGCAGCAGCAGGTCGCAGCGATGTGGCGGCAGAAGCTTGATCAGCTCAAGCTGCGCGTGCCGGAGGCGGGCCAACCGTTGGCCAATACGCTGCGCACCGCACTCGCACATATGCTGATCTCGCGGGTTGGGCCGAGCCTGCAGCCGGGCACGCGTTCCTACGCACGCAGCTGGATCCGCGACGGCGCGATGATCTCTGAAGGCCTGTTGCGGATGGGGCGCGCCGATGCGGTACGCCAGTACGTGGATTGGTATGCGCCATATCAGTTCGAGAGCGGCATGGTGCCGTGCTGCGTGGATGCACGCGGCAGCGATCCGGTGCCGGAGAACGACAGCCACGGTGAGTTGATCTACACCATCGCCGAGTACTGGCGGCATACTGGCGATACTGCCTTCCTGCAGCAGATGTGGCCGCGTGTGCAGATGGCATGGAACTACATGGAACAGCTGCGGCTGAGTGAGCGCACGGAAGAAAACCGTGCGCGCAATGCCGGCTTCTACGGCATGATGCCGGCCTCGATCAGCCACGAAGGCTATTCGGCCAAGCCGGTGCATTCGTACTGGGACAACTTCTGGGCGTTGCGCGGTTACAAGGACGCTGCGGACATGGCGGTAGCGCTGGGACTGGAAGCCGAAGCGCTGGCGATGGTTGCATCACGTGATCAGTTCCGTCAGGACCTGGACGAGTCGCTGCGCGCTGCCATGGCCGCGCACAAGATCGACTACCTGCCTGGTTCGGTGGAGCTGGGGGACTTCGATGCCACCTCCACCACGATTGCGTTGGCGCCAGGCGGCGAGCAGGGCAGGTTGCCGCAGCCTGCCTTGGACATTACTTTCGAGCGTTACTGGCAACACTTCGTCGAACGTCGTGACGGCATGCGTCAATGGAAGGATTACACGCCGTACGAATGGCGCAACGTGAGCGCCTTCGTGCGCCTGGGTTGGCGTGCACGGGCCTGGGAAGCCACCGAATTCTTCTTCAAGGACCGTGCACCGCCGGCATGGAATCAATGGGCCGAGGTGGTGTCTTCTACCCCGCGCCAGCCGTTCTTTGTCGGCGATCTTCCCCATGCCTGGGTGGCATCCGATTTCGTACGCTCGGCCTTGGACATGTTCGCCTACGAGCGTGATGTAGATGGGCCGATCGTGCTGGCGGCAGGTGTCCCCACCAGCTGGTTGACCGGCAAGGGCATCGCCATTGAGGATTTGAATACCTCGCACGGGGAGTTGAGTTACTCGCTGCAGCGCAGTGACAAGCAGTTGACCTTGCAGGTATCCGAAGGACTGCGTTTGCCGGCGGCGGGGCTGTTGCTGCAATGGCCTTATGAGGGCTCACCCGGTGATGCGACCATCAATGGCGAACCGGCACAGTGGCTGGGCAATGAGCTGCATATCGGCAGCCTGCCGGTGAAGGTCGAAATCGAGATTCCCGCCGAGCTGCGCCGCAGCGAGCGCAGCAAACGTTGATGAGTAAAAACTGCGCCTCGAACACCGAGGCGCAGGCCAGTCGACGAGAGGGAGAGGAAGAACTTCCGTCGGATCTGAGAAAACAAACGCGCCAAGCTTCCTGTGCCCTGCTGTAGTGCCGAGCCATGCTCGGCAGGGGCATTCCCGAAAACGCCTGTAGGAGCGGCGTAAGCC
>NZ_JASCOR010000085.1 GCF_029959445.1 Stenotrophomonas sp. PS02298
GCCATGCTCGGCATGTGGCATTACCGGTAACGCCCCTGCCGAGCATGGCTCGGCACTACAGGTCCGGCATTACCGGTAACGCCTCTGCCGAGCATGGCTCGGCACTACAGGTCCGGCATTACCGGTAACGCCCCTGCCGAGCATGGCTCGGCACTACAGGTCCGGCTTTAGCGGTAACGCCTCTGCCGAGCATGGCTCGGCACTACGGGTTCGGCTTTAGCGGTAACGCCTCTGCCGAGCATGGCTCGGCACTACGGGTTCGGCTTTACCGGTGAAGCCCCTGCCGAGCATGGCTCGGCACTACAGGTGCGGCCGTCAGCCCTGCTTGCGGACGATGGCCATGGCGATTTCCAACGACTGCTCGTAGTTCAGCCGCGGGTCGACACTGGAACGGTAGGCACGCTCCAGATCGCGCTCGGTGAGCTCGCGGGCGCCGCCAGTGCACTCGGTGACATCCTCGCCAGTCAATTCCAGGTGCACGCCGCCCAGACGCGTACCGGCCGCTGCGTGCAGGTCGAAGGACATCTCGACCTCGCTGCGGATGTTGTCAAACCGCCGGGTCTTGTAACCGTTGCTGGTGCTTTCGGTATTGCCGTGCATCGCGTCGCAGACCCACAGCACGCGGCGGCCATCGCGCTTGATCGCATCCAGCAGCGGCGGCAGCTTGTCGGCGATCTGGTTCGCGCCCATGCGGTGGATGAAGCTCAGGCGGCCCGGCTCGTCATCCGGGTTCAACACGTCGATCAAGCGCAGCAGCTGGTCCGGCTGTACCGACGGCCCCACCTTGATCGCAATCGGGTTACGCACGCCGCGCAGGTACTCCACGTGGGCGCCATCCAGCGCCGCCGTGCGCATGCCGATCCACGGGTAATGCGTGCTCAGGTTGAACCATCCGCTCTGGCGCGGCACCTGCCGGGTCAGCGCCTGCTCGTACGGCAGCAGCAAGGCCTCATGCGAGGTGTAGAAATCCACGCGGTTGAGGTTGTGCACCTGTGAGCCCGACAAGGTCTCCATGAAGCGCACCGCATCACCGATCGAGGCGACCATCTCCTGGTACTCCTCGGCCAACGGCGAGCAGCGCATCCACGCCAGGTTCCAGTACTCGGGGTGATGCAGGTCGGCGAAGCCGCCATCGATCAGCGCACGCACGAAGTTCATCGTCAGCGCCGAGCGCGAATGCGCGGTGATCATCCGCTGCGGGTCGGGAACGCGCGCGGCCTCGGTGAACCCAGGCGCATTGATCACGTCGCCACGGTAGCTGGGCAAGGTCACCCCGTCGCGGGTTTCGGTATCGGCCGAGCGCGGCTTGGCGTACTGGCCGGCAAAGCGGCCAACGCGGATAACCGGCATGCGCAGGCCATGCACCATCACCAGGCTCATCTGCAGCAGCACCTTGAGCCGGTTGGATATCGTGCCCGATTCGCAGTCGACGAAGTTCTCGGCGCAGTCACCACCCTGCAGCAGGAAACGCTTGCCCTCCTGTGCTTCGGCCAGCTGCTGCTTGAGCGCGAAGATCTCCCACGATGTCACCAGCGGCGGCAGTTGCCGCAGCTCGCTCAGCGCGGCCTCCAGCGCCTGCGGATCGGGGTACGTCGGCATCTGCAGCGCGGGCTTGCCACGCCAGCTATCCGGCGCCCAGCTGCTGGCGGTGGCGACGGATGACAGGGAGGAAGAAGCGTTCATGCAGATACCAGTTGAAGAAGTGAAAGAGTCAGATCAAACGTTTTTTACGTGCGCGCAAGCCGGCATACAGCGCCCAACCCGCAAGCAGTACAAACCACACCAGGCTCCACATCGGCATGCTCAGGCCGAGGAAGGTCCAGTCGATGTTGCCGCAGTCACCGGTACCGGTCAGCACGGTGCGGAACACCTCGAACGGGCCCATGGTTTCGGCAAGGAAGCTCAATGGCGGGCCACAGCTGCTACCCAGGTCCTTCGGCAACAACTGCACGTAGACGTGGCGCCCGGCGATGCCGATGCCCACCACGGCCGCCAGGAAGGTCAGCACGCCATAGCCGGCGCGCCCGCCACGACCGGACGGTCCGTGCAGTGCACCGAGCAGGAACAGCACGCCGACGGCGGCAAATGCGATGCGCTGGTAGATGCACAGCGGGCACGGTTCCAAGCCCATCTGGATCTGCATGTAGATCGCAAAGGCGAGCAGGCCAGCACAGGTCAAAAAGCCCAGCAGGCACTGCGCGCGGAAACTCCAACGCAAAGGGTTCATCGCAACTTTCCGGAGTGAACAATGCAACAAGAGTAACAGGCCGCCCGCGCGCGATCAGCAGTGATGGCAGCTGTAACCACATGAACAAAAAAGCCCGGCTTATGCCGGGCTTTTCCTGCATCCGTCGATGGACGGAAGCGTGCGATTACTCGCCGACTTCTTCCGCAACGGCGACCGGACGGTCAACCAGCTCAACGTAAGCCATCGGAGCGTTGTCGCCAGCGCGGAAGCCGCACTTCAGCAGGCGCAGGTAGCCGCCCGGACGGTTGGCGTAGCGCGGGCCCAGCACGGTGAACAGGACGCCAACGGCTTCCTTGTCACGCAGGCGGGCGAACGCCAGACGACGGTTGGCAACCGAATCAACCTTGGCCAGGGTGATCAGCGGCTCGGCAACGCGGCGCAGTTCCTTGGCCTTCGGCAGGGTGGTCTTGATCAGCTGGTGCTTGAACAGCGACGCAGCCATGTTCTTGAACATTGCTTCGCGGTGGGCGCTGGTGCGGTTGAACTTGCGGCCCGACTTCATGTGACGCATGGGTTTATTCCTTGGTTAATGGTGAGACGTTGGACATCGTTGTCGCCATCCTGGCGTTGAAAGTGGACTGCGGATGGTCCTGGTCACCCGTCCTGGACGACCGGCATTGCGGCGTTGTTTAACCGTCAATGCGGGTACTGCTGAAACAATATTCCCCCGCATGGTCACCCATGCGGGGGAACAGGTATTGCTTATCAGCCGAGCATGCCGTGAGCGGCGACACCGGCCGGCGGCCAGTTCTCCAGCTTCATGCCGAGCGACAGACCGCGCTGGGCCAGCACTTCCTTGATCTCGGTCAGCGACTTCTTGCCGAGGTTCGGGGTCTTGAGCAGTTCGACTTCGGTCTTCTGGATCAGATCGCCGATGTAGTAGATGCTCTCAGCCTTGAGGCAGTTGGCCGAACGCACGGTCAGTTCCAGGTCGTCGATCGGGCGCAGCAGCACCGGATCCACGCCGTTGTTGGCCGGCTTGGCTGCACCGCGGTCGCGGTGGGTGAAATCACCGAACACCGACAGCTGATCGCTGAGGATGTCGGCCGCGGTGCGGACAGCTTCCTCGGCATCGATCGTGCCGTTGGTTTCGATATCAATGACCAGCTTGTCCAGGTCGGTACGCTGTTCGACGCGAGCGGCTTCCACCGCATAAGCGACGCGGCGGACCGGCGAGAACGAAGCGTCCAACACCAGACGACCAATCGCACGCGATTCTTCGTCCGGACGACGACGTGCGGCAGCCGGCTGGTAGCCGAAGCCACGCTCGACCTTCAGACGCATGTTGATCGCAGTGTCCTTGGTCAGGTTGCAGATCACATGGTCGCCGTTGATCACTTCGACGTTGTGGTCAACCTTGATGTCGGCAGCGGTGACAACACCCGGACCCTGCTTGGACAGGGAAACAGTGGCGCTGTCGCCGGTGTGCATACGGATCGCCACGTCCTTCAGGTTCAGCAGGACGTCAAGCACGTCTTCCTGCAGGCCTTCCAGAGTGGTGTACTCGTGCAACACGCCGTCGATCTCGACTTCGGTAATGGCGAAGCCCGGGATGGACGACAGCAGCACGCGACGCAGGGCGTTGCCCAGCGTATGCCCGTAACCACGCTCCAAAGGCTCGATCACGACCTTGGCGCGGGTCTCGGTAAGGCGTTCGATCTGCGGACCGCGAGGACGCAGAACCTGGTTTGCGGTAACCGTCATGTTGCGGGTTCTCCTGCGAACCTCCGGTGCAACCCGGAGGTTCTCCATTGTGAATTACTTCGAATACAACTCGACGATCAGCGCTTCGTTGATATCCGCAGGCAGGTCCGCACGATCCGGCACAGCCTTGAAGACGCCGCTGAACTTCTTCGAATCGACTTCGACCCACGACGGGCTGAGGTCGTGCTGCTCGGCAACGACCAGGGCTTCCTGGACGCGCAGCTGCTTGGCAGCCTTCTCGGACAGCGCAATCGCGTCGCCGGCCTTGACCTGGTACGAAGCCAGGTTCACCGACTTGCCGTTGACCGTGACACCGCGGTGCGAGACCAGCTGACGGGCAGCCGGACGGGTCACTGCGAAGCCCATGCGGTAGACGACGTTGTCCAGACGGGTTTCCAACAACTGCAGCAGGTTCTCGCCGGTGTTGCCCTTCTTGGTCGAGGCCTTCTTGTAGTAGTTGCGGAACTGACGCTCCAGCAGACCGTAGATACGCTTGACCTTCTGCTTTTCGCGCAGCTGGGTGGCGTAGTCGGACAGCTTGCCCTTACGGGCAGTGGCGCCGTGCTGGCCGGGCTTCTGCTCCAGCTTGCACTTGGAATCCAACGCGCGGGCCGGGCTCTTCAGGGAGAGGTCGGCGCCTTCGCGGCGGGCGAGCTTACAGGTAGGACCGATATAACGAGCCATTTCTTATCGCTCCTTTAGACGCGACGCTTCTTCGGCGGACGGCACCCGTTGTGCGGGATTGGCGTCACGTCGATGATGTTGGTGATCTTGTAGCCGACGTTGTTCAACGAACGTACGGCCGACTCACGGCCCGGACCCGGACCCTTGATGCGGACTTCCAGCGACTTCAGGCCGTAATCCAGCGCAGCCTTGCCAGCCTTTTCGGCGGCAACCTGAGCGGCGAACGGAGTCGACTTACGCGAACCACGGAAGCCAGCGCCACCGGAGGTCGCCCAAGACAGTGCATTGCCCTGACGGTCGGTGATGGTCACGATGGTGTTGTTGAACGAAGCGTGGACGTGGGCAACGCCATCAGTGATGACGCGCTTGATCTTCTTCTTGGTTTTTGCAGCAGCGGGCTTAGCCATTATCTAGGTCCCTTACTTCTTCAGAGCCTTGCGCGGACCCTTACGGGTACGTGCATTGGTCTTGGTGCGCTGACCACGCAGCGGGAGACCACGACGGTGACGCAGGCCGCGATAGCAGCCCAGGTCCATCAGGCGCTTGATGGCAATGCCGATTTCGCGACGCAGATCGCCTTCAACGATGTACTTGCCCACTTCCAGGCGCAGACGATCGATTTCCGGTTCCGACAGATCGCGGATTTTGGTGGTCGAAGCAACGCCTGCAACTTCGCAGACCTTCTTCGAACGGGTACGGCCGATGCCGTAAATGCTTTGCAACCCGACCCAGACATGCTTCTGGGCTGGCAGGTTGACGCCTGCAATACGCGCCATGACGCGGTTCTCCAGCTGAGTGATGGCCGAATACGCACCATGAGGCGCGCCAATCCGGCAGGATGGATCAAAAATGTGAACTAGCGATACTAACAAGGCTTCGGTTTGCTTGGAAGCCCGTGGAACATACAGTTCCACAAGCCCGGCGTGGGGAGTGTGCCCATGCTCCGGCGCCGGATGTGCCTGGCAAGGAGAGAAGTCTCCGAGCCGCCCGCGCTACTCCCGCGCGGAACAACCACATCACACCCCCACCCGAAACCGCTGCAGGGGCCGCCCTTCTGTTTGGAAAACCGCCCCGGGAACCGGAGCGGGTTTCTCGCTATGAAGCGGAAAGTATAACCGGTGAATCAGCCGCGTGCAAAACCACCGCGGTTGCCGCCCTTCAGGTTGGCCTTCTTCAACAGGCTCTCGTACTGGTGCGACATCAGATGTGCCTGGACCTGTGCGATGAAGTCCATCACCACCACCACCACGATCAGCAGCGAGGTGCCGCCGAAGTAGAAGGAGGCGTTGAGCTGGGTACGCATGATTTCCGGCAGCAGGCAGACGATCACCAGGTACAGCGAGCCAGCAGCGGTCAGACGGGTCAGCACGGCATCGATGTAATCAGCGGTTGCCTTGCCCGGACGGATACCCGGGATCAGCGCGCCCGACTTCTTCAGGTTGTCAGCAGTTTCCTGCGAGTTGAACACCAGCGCGGTGTAGAAGAACGCAAAACCGGTGATCAGCGCAGCAAACACGATCATGTGCAGCGGCTCGCCCGGACCCAGCGCGTTGGCCACCTTCTGCAGCCACGTGGCCGAGCTGGCCTGGCCGGACCACATCGCCAACGTTGCCGGGAAGGCAAGGATGCTGGAGGCGAAGATCGCCGGGATCACGCCTGCCATGTTGAGCTTCAGCGGCAGGAACGAGGTCTGGTTCATATAGGCATTACGGCCACCCTGACGGCGGGCGTAATTGACCGTGATGCGACGCTGACCGCGCTCCACGAACACCACGAAATAGGTGAAAGCCAGCACCACCAGCACGATGATCAGCAACGAAATGAAGCTCATGTTGCCGTCACGGTAGGCTTCGACGGTGTGGATCACGGCAGCCGGCAAGCCAGCCACGATGCCTGCAAAGATGATCAGCGACACACCGTTGCCGATGCCACGCTCCGTCACCTGCTCACCTACCCACATCAGGAAGATGGTGCCTGCAGTGAGCGCGATGATCGCGGTCAACACGAAGCCCATGCCCGGGGCGTACACCACCGGTGCACCGCCCGGCGACACCTGGTTCTGCAGTGCCAGCGCGATACTGCCGCCCTGCACCACCGCCAGGAGCACCGCGCCAATGCGCGAATACTGGGTGATCTTGCGACGACCCGACTCACCTTCCTTCTGCATGGCCTTCAGGGCCGGGAAGATGTGGACCGCCAGCTGCATCACGATGGATGCCGAGATATACGGCATCACGTTCAACGCGAAGATACTGAAACGGTGCAGGGCGCCGCCCGAGAACATGTTGAACATGTCCACGATGCCGCCGCCCTGCGCCTGCATCAGCGCAAGCATGGCCTCGGGATTGACGCCCGGCACCGGCACATAACAGCCGATGCGATAGACGAGCAATGCCCCAAGTACGAACAGAAGGCGTTGGCGAAGTTCAGTGAACTTGCCCGCCCCTGCCGCGAGGTTACCGATGCCAGCTTGCGCCATGTTCCAGTTACTCCTGTACGCTGCCGCCGGCAGCTTCAATCGCGGCCTTGGCGCCGGCAGTAGCAGCAATACCCTTCAGGGTGAATGCCTTGCTCAGCTCGCCCTTGAAGACGACCTTGGCCTTCTTCGCGGTCGACGGGATCAGCTTGGCTGCACGCAGTGCGGCCAGGTCGATCTCACCAGCTTCCAGGCGGTCAAGGTGGTAGGACAGCACTTCTGCGGTGTCCTTGGCCTTGTGCGAGAAGAAGCCGATCTTCGGCAGACGACGCTGCATCGGGGTCTGGCCGCCTTCGAAGCCAGCCTTGATCTTGCCGCCGCCCTTGCGAGCGAACGAACCCTTGTGGCCGCGGCCGCAGGTCTTGCCCAGGCCGGAGCCGATGCCGCGACCGACGCGGGTACGCTCGGTACGGGCGCCCGGTGCCGGGCTCAGTTCATTGAGACGCATAGTCATGGTCGATTACTCCTCAACCTGGACGAGGTACTGAACCTTGTTGATCAGACCGCGAACCTGCGGGCTGTCTTTCAGTTCACGCACATCATTGAGCTTGTTCAGGCCCAGGGCACGCACCGACAGGCGGTGACGCGACTGGGTGCCACGCAGGCCGCGCACCAGGCGCACCTTTACAGTCTTGACGGTTTCATTAGCCATGGTTCAGATCCTCCAACTTCTTGCCGCGCTTGGCAGCAATACGGGCCGGGGACTGTGCACCGGCCAGACCCTTCAGGGTGGCGCGGACCAGGTTGATCGGGTTACGCGAACCGGTTGCCTTGGCCAGGACGTTCTTCACGCCAACGGCTTCCAGCACGGCGCGCATGGCACCACCGGCGATGACGCCAGTACCTTCCGAAGCCGGCTGCATGAACACGCGAGCTGCGCCGTGACCATCCTTGATGGTGTGCCACAACGTGCCGTTGTTCAGATCAACGCTGACCTGGTTCTTGCGGGCCTGCTCCATCGACTTCTGGATGGCGACCGGCACTTCGCGTGCCTTGCCATAACCGAAGCCAACCTTGCCTTCGCCATCACCGACCACGGTCAGTGCGGTGAAGGTGAACTGACGGCCACCCTTGACGGTCTTGCTGACGCGGTTGACCGCGACCAGCTTCTCGATCATGCCGTCGTCGATTTTCTCTTCGCGGTTACGGTCGCGATCGCGACCCCGCTGCTGACGCTCTTCTGCCATTTCGATTCCTTGATTGATTGGGTATGTACGGCTCGGGGCCGCTTATGGTTGTGTAGTGAAGCAGTGAATCGCCAGACGCTGCAGAAGAACGAGTGGCGCCCGGTACAAACCCGTACCGGCAGGCAGGCGGAAAGGGGCCAAAGGCCCCTTTCCTGTATTGCTTAGAACTGCAGGCCGCCTTCGCGGGCAGCATCAGCAAGCGCCTTGATGCGACCGTGGTAGCGGTAGCCCGAGCGGTCGAAAGCGACCTTCTCGATACCAGCAGCCTTGGCGCGCTCGGCGATCAACTTGCCAACCTTGGTAGCAGCGTCGATGTTCTTGCCGCTCTTCAGGCCTTCCTTGACTTCGGCCTGTGCGGTGTTGGCAGCAGCCAGCACCTTGGAGCCGTCGGCGGTGAAGACCTGTGCGTACAGGTGCTGACCGGTGCGCAGCACCGACAGACGTGCAACGCCCAGGGTACGGATGTGCGAACGGGTCGACTTGGCGCGACGCAGACGGGCGATGTTCTTGTTCATGTTCTTTATCCTCGAAAGCTGAAAACCTAAGAATTAGGCCTTCTTGGCTTCCTTGCGAATGATGACTTCACCGGCGTACTTCACACCCTTGCCCTTATAGGGCTCCGGCGGACGGTAACCACGGATCTTGGCGGCGACTTCACCGACAACCTGCTTGTCCACGCCCTGCACGACGATTTCCGTCTGCGTCGGGGTCGACAGGGTGATGCCTTCCGGCGCCACGAACACGACAGGGTGGGAGAAGCCCAGCGACAGGTTCAGGTCCTTGCCCTGCATGGCAGCGCGGTAACCCACGCCGACCAGCTCAAGCTTGCGCTCGAAGCCTTCGGACACGCCCTGCACCATGTTGGCCAGGATCGCACGCACGGTGCCGGCCAGCGCGTCGAAGGAGATGTCCTTCGGGCTCAGCGTGGCAACGCCGTTGTCGAGAGTGATTTCTACGCCAGCGGTCTTGTTCAGCGACAGGGTGCCCTTCGGGCCCTTCACGCTCACAACTTCCGGCTGGATGGTCAGTTCAACGCCCTTGGGCAGGTTGATCGGCTTCTTGGCTACGCGGGACATAGTGGACTCCTTCCCTTAGGCCACGAAGCACAGGACTTCGCCGCCGACGCCCAACTGGCGCGCCTGCGCATCAGTCATGATGCCCTTGGAGGTGGAAATGATGGCGACGCCCAGGCCGTTCAGGACCTTCGGCAGTTCAGACTTGCCACGGTACTGGCGCAGGCCCGAACGCGAGAAGCGCTTCAGGGTCGCGATGACCGGCTTGCCTTCGAAATACTTCAGGACGATTTCGAGTTCGGCCTTGTTGCTTTCGATGTTGTTGACGCGCAGGTCGGCGATGTAGCCCTCGTCCTTCAGGACCTGGGCAATGGCCACCTTGACCTTGGACGACGGGGCTTTCACCGTCTGCTTGCCAACCGCTGCCGCATTCTTGATGCGGACCAGCAGGTCGGCGATGGGATCAGTCATGCTCATGTAGATACCTTTGAGTGCACCGATATCCGCTTTCGCGAAAATCTCGTGTTTTCCTGGGATGGGCCAGGGCCCTTGACGCACCTGCCGCCATTTCGGGCAGGCAAGAAGCGGGATTATACGACAAAAAGCCCGACTTGCGTCGGACTTTTTGTTTTGCTTTCAGATTGACCCGAAAGCCCTGCTGGGCGGGCCTTTCGGTCCGCCCAGCGGGTTGTTGCTTACCAGCTTGCCTTGCGCAGGCCCGGCACGTCACCACGCATGGTGGCTTCGCGCAGCTTGTTGCGGCCGAGGCCGAACTTGCTGTACACGCCACGCGGACGACCCGACAGTTCGCAACGGTTGCGGTGGCGGCTCGGCGACGAATCGCGCGGCAGCTTCGACAACTTGGTTGCAGCCTCGATCTTCTCTTCGTAGCTCGCGTCCACGGAGGACACGATCTTCTTCAGAGCAGCACGCTTGTCGGCGTACTTCAGAGCCAGCTTCTTCCGCTTGATGTCGCGGTTGACCATTGAGGTCTTTGCCATTTCTGTATCCTCGACGAATCAGTTACGGAACGGGAACTTGAACGCTGCGAGCAGCGCCTTCGCTTCCGCGTCGGTCTTGGCGGTGGTGGTGATGGCGATATCCATACCGCGGATCGCGTCGACGGCGTCGAAGTCGATTTCCGGGAAGATGATCTGTTCCTTCACACCCATGTTGTAGTTACCACGACCGTCGAACGAACGACCCGACACGCCGCGGAAGTCACGCACGCGCGGCAGCGAGATGTTGATCAGGCGATCCAGGAACTCAAACATGGTGTCACGACGCAGCGTGACCTTGCAGCCGATCGGCCAACCGTCACGGATCTTGAACGAAGCCACCGAGACGCGCGACTTGGTGACCACCGGCTTCTGGCCGGTGATCTTGGTCATGTCGGCAACGGCGTTCTCAAGAACCTTCTTGTTGGTCGCAGCTTCGCCCACACCCATGTTCAGGGTGACCTTGACCAGGCGCGGCACTTCCATCGGATTGGTGTAACCGAACTGCTTGGTCAGCGCCGGTACCACTTCTTCCTTGTAAAACTTTTCGAGACGTGAATTCATCGGTCAGTCCTTAGGCGTCGAGCGCCTCACCGCTGGAGCGGAACACACGCAGTTTGCGTCCATCCTCCAGCACCTTGAAGCCAACGCGCTCGCCCTTGCCCGAAGCCGGGTTCAGCACATTCACGTTGGAGATATGGATCGACGCTTCACGCTCGACCACGCCGCCAGCAACGCCTGCCTGCGGGTTCGGCTTGGTGTGGCGCTTGACGATGTTCACGTTGGCGACGATCACACGATCGCCGTCGACGCGGACGACTTCGCCCTGCTTGCCCTTGTCCTTGCCGGTGTTGACGACGACCTGGTCGCCCTTCTTGATACGGTTAGCCATGACTATCTCCTGGCGCTCACAGAACTTCGGGAGCGAGCGAGACGATCTTCATGAACTTCTCGGAACGAAGTTCACGGGTCACCGGTCCGAAGATGCGGGTGCCGATCGGCTCTTGCTTGTTGTTGAGCAGGACCGCAGCGTTGCCGTCGAAACGGATCAGCGAGCCATCGGCGCGACGCACACCCTTGCGGGTACGCACCACGACGGCGTCATACACTTCACCCTTCTTGACTTTGCCGCGCGGGATTGCGTCCTTCACGGTGACCTTGATGATGTCGCCGATGTGGGCATAACGGCGCTTGGAACCACCAAGCACCTTGATGCACATCAGTTCCTTGGCACCGGAATTGTCCGCAGCATCAAGGTAGCTCTGCATCTGGATCATGAGTCAGATCTCCTTATTCAGCCGCACGCGTGATGACTTCCACCACACGCCAGTTCTTGGTCTTGGACATCGGAGCAATCTCGGTCACACGCACGACATCGCCTTCTTTACAGGCATTGTCGGCGTCGTGTGCGTGCAGCTTGGACGAGCGCTTGATGTACTTGCCGTACAACGGGTGCTTGACCTGGCGCTCCACCAACACGGTGACCGTCTTGTCCATCTTGTTGCTGACGACACGGCCTTCGACCGTGCGCAGCGTCTTCTTTTCAGTATTTTCGCTCATCGCAGCCATCCTTACTTCGTGCTGCCGATCAGGTGCTTGACGCGAGCAATCTCGCGACGCACCCGGCGGGTTTCGTGGGTCTTCGGCAGCTGGCCGGTGACCTGCTGCATACGGAGCGAGAACTGCTCCTTACGCAGGTCGGTCAGGTGGGCCTTGAGTTCGTCAGCCGACTTCTCGCGGAGTTGTTTGATGTCCATCAGCGCACCGTCCGGGTTACGAAAGTGGTGGTCACCGAGAGCTTGGCAGCGGCCAGGCGGAACGCCTCGCGTGCCACTTCCTCGGTCACACCCTCGACTTCATAAATCATGCGGCCCGGCTGGATCTGGGCGACCCAGTATTCCACGCCACCCTTACCAGCACCCATTCGGACTTCGATGGGCTTCTTGGTGATCGGCTTGTCGGGGAACACACGGATCCACATCTTGCCGCCGCGCTTGACGTAGCGGCTGATCGAGCGGCGAGCCGCTTCGATCTGACGCGCGGTCAGCTGACCGTGGGCAGTAGCCTTCAGGCCGAACTCGCCGAAGCTGACGGCGTTGGCGCTCCAACTCAGGCCGTCATTGCGGCCCTTGAACATCTTGCGGTATTTGGTTCGCTTGGGTTGCAACATTGCCGTTACCTCGCTTCACGAGCCGGGCGCGACGGACGGTCACCGCGGTCGCCGCGATCGTTACGATCGTTGCGCGGGCTGTCGTCCTGCTTTTCCTGGCCAACCTGGGAGAAATCAAAGACTTCACCCTTGTAGATCCAGACCTTGATGCCGATGATGCCGTAGGTGGTGCTGGCTTCAGCGAAACCGTAGTCGATATCCGCACGCAGGGTGTGCAACGGCACGCGGCCTTCGCGGTACCACTCCGAACGGGCGATTTCAGCGCCGTTCAAGCGGCCGCCGACGTTGACCTTGATGCCCAGGGCACCCAGGCGCATCGCGTTGCCGACCGAGCGCTTCATTGCGCGGCGGAACATGATGCGGCGCTCCAGCTGCTGCGCGATCGACTCGGCAACCAGCTGTGCGTCCAACTCCGGCTTGCGCACTTCGGTGACGTTGATGTGCGCCGGGACGCCCATCATTTCGCTCACTTCCTTACGCAGCTTTTCGATGTCCTCACCACGCTTGCCGATCACCACGCCCGGACGGGCGGTGTGGATCGTCACGCGAGCCGTCTTTGCCGGACGCTCGATGAGGATCTTGGAGATACCGGCCTGAGCAAGCTTCTTGCGCAGCATCTCGCGAACTTTCAGGTCGGCTGCCAGGTAACCAGCAAACTCGGCCTTGTTGGCGTACCACTTGGAGTTCCAGTCCTTGGAAATACCGAGGCGGATACCAACCGGATGAACTTTATGACCCATGGTCTTTATCCTTTCCGCTTACTTGCCGGCGCCCACAACCACAGTGATGTGGCTGGTGCGCTTGAGGATGCGGGTACCGCGGCCTTTCGCCCGCGCCATGAAACGCTTCAGGGTCGGACCTTCATCAACCATGATGGTCTTGACCTTCAGCTCGTCGACGTCAGCGCCCTGGTTGTTTTCGGCATTTGCGATAGCCGACTCCACCACCTTCTTGATCAGGTGGGCAGCCTTCTTATCCGAAAACTTCAGCAGGTTGACCGCACGCTCGGCCGGCAGACCGCGCACCTGGTCAGCGACCAGACGAGCCTTCTGCGCAGAGATGCGCGCGGAGCGCAGGATTGCTTTCGCTTCCATTGTCATCTCTCCTTACTTGCCCGACTTCTTGTCGCCACCGTGACCCTTGAAGGTCCGGGTGACGGCAAATTCGCCGAGCTTGTGGCCGACCATGTTCTCGTTGACGAGCACTGGAACGTGGTTCTTGCCGTTATGAACGGCGATGGTGACGCCTACCATTTCCGGCAGGATCATCGAACGGCGCGACCAGGTTTTGATCGGCTTCTTGCTGCCCGCAGCGGCCTCCACCTTCTTGACGAGGTGGTGATCGACGAACGGGCCCTTCTTGAGTGAACGTGCCATGGTCGATTAGCCCCTACGATCGCGGACGATGAACTGCTGAGTGCGCTTGTTATGGCGCGTCTTGTAACCCTTGGTCGGAACGCCCCACGGGGTGACCGGATGCGGATTACCCTGGCCGGCCTTGGCTTCACCACCACCGTGCGGGTGATCAACCGGGTTCATGGCCGCACCGCGGACGGTCGGCTTGACACCGCGCCAGCGCTTGGCGCCAGCCTTGCCCAGCTTTTCCAGGTTGTGCTCATCGTTACCGACTTCACCGATGGTGGCGCGGCATTCGACCGGCACTTTACGCATTTCACCCGAGCGCAGGCGCAGGGTGGCGTAGATGCCTTCACGAGCGACCAGCTGCACGCCTGCACCAGCAGCACGAGCGATCTGAGCGCCCTTGCCCGGCTTCAGCTCGATCCCGTGGACGGTGGTACCGACCGGGATGTTGCGCAGCGGCAGGGTGTTGCCGGTCTTGATCGGGGCGTGAGCGCCCGAGATGACCTGGTCACCAGCCTTCAGGCCCTTCGGGGCGATGATGTAGCGACGCTCGCCGTCGACGTAGCACAGCAGGGCGATATGGGCAGTGCGGTTCGGATCGTATTCGATACGTTCCACGCGTGCCGGAATGCCTTCCTTGTTGCGCTTGAAGTCGATCAGACGGTAGTGCTGCTTGTGACCACCACCCACGTGACGGGTGGTGATGCGGCCGTGGTGGTTACGACCGCCGGACTTGCTCTGCGGCTCCAGCAACGCAGCATGCGGCGCGCCTTTGTGCAGATCAGGAGTGACCACGCGCACGGCCGAACGACGGCCGGGAGAAGTGGGTTTGAATTTCATCAATGGCATGGGATGTACCTCAGGCCTTGGCCGTTACATCGATGGACTGGCCATCGGCGAGACGCACATACGCCTTGCGCCAATCGCCGCGGCGGCCTGCACGGTTACGGAAGGACTTGTTCTTGCCCTTCACGTTCAGCACGTTGACCGACTCGACCTTGACGTCGAACAGCTGCTCAACCGCGGCCTTTACATCGGCCTTGGTGGCTTCGTTCGAAACTTCGAAGACGTATTGGTTGGAGATTTCCTGCAGGCGCGCGGTCTTTTCAGAGACTCGCGGTGCACGCAGCACGCTGAAGATTTTTTCGTTGGCGCTCATGCCAGCCACTCCTCGACCTTCTTGACCGCGTCAGCGGTGATGACGACCGTGTCGGCACCGACCAGCGAAACCGGGTCCAGACCCTGCACGTCACGCACCTGCACATACGGCAGGTTGCGAGCGGACAGGTACAGGTGCTCGGAAGCTTCTTCGGTGACGATCAGCGGACGCTTGCCCACTTCCAGGCCAGCCAGCTTGGTGGTCAGGGCCTTGGTGCTGGTCGCTTCGACATCGAACGACTCAACGATGGTCAGGCGACCCTGGCGGTTCAGCTCGGACAGGATGGCGCACATGGCGGCGCGATACTGCTTGCGATTGACCTTCTGTTCGAAGCTACGCGGCTTGGCCGCGAAGGTGACACCACCGCCGACGAAGATCGGAGCGGTCAGGGCACCGTGACGAGCGCCACCACCCTTCTGCTTCTTCGACTTCTTGGTGGTACCAGCCACTTCAGAACGCGTCTTCTGTGCCTTGGTGCCCGAACGTGCGGCGTTGCGGTAAGCAACGACGACCTGGTGAACCAGATCTTCGCTGAAATCGCGACCGAACACGGCTTCGGAGACCGAGACCTTGTTGTTGCTACCCGTGATAACGAGTTCCATCGTCATCTCTCCTTATGCCTTGCTAGCCGGACGCACGATCACGTCACCACCGGCTGCGCCAGGCACGGCGCCGCGGATGGCAATCAGACCACGCTCGACATCGACCTTGACCACTTCCAGGTTCTGCGTGCTCTGCTGCACCGAACCCATGTGGCCGGACATCTTCTTGCCCGGGAAAACGCGACCCGGGGTCTGGCGCTGGCCCAAGGAACCCGGCGCGCGATGCGACAGCGAGTTACCGTGGGTTGCATCGCCCATACGGAAGTTGTAGCGCTTGATGGTGCCCTGGAAGCCCTTACCCTTGGTGACGCCCTGGACGTCAACCGTCTGGCCGACTTCAAAGATGTCTGCCTTGATTTCGCCACCGACGGCGAAATCGCCGATCTGTGCGTCTTCAACGCGGAATTCCCACAGGCCACGACCGGCTTCGACCTTCGCCTTGGCGAAGTGACCGGCTTCCGGCTTGTTGACCAGCGCAGCGCGACGAGCGCCGACGGTCACCTGCACGGCGCTGTAGCCGTCGGTTTCGACGGTCTTGATCTGCGCGATGCGGTTCGGGGTTGCTTCAATCAGGGTCACCGGGATGGACTGGCCATCTTCGGTGAAAACGCGGCTCATGCCAGCCTTGCGGCCCACGAAGCCCAACGAATATTTCTTCGTCATGGTCGTAGTCCTCAGGTCAGCTTGATCTGAACGTCGACGCCGGCAGCCAGTTCGAGCTTCATCAGCGCGTCCACGGTCTTGTCGTTGGGGTCGACGATATCGAGCACGCGCTTGTGCGTGCGGGTCTCGTACTGGTCACGCGCGTCCTTGTCGACGTGCGGGGAGACGAGGATGGTGTAACGCTCGATCTTGGTGGGCAGGGGGATCGGGCCACGCACTTGCGCGCCGGTCCGCTTTGCCGTTTCAACGATCTCGCTGGCCGAACGGTCGATCAAACGATGATCAAACGCCTTCAACCGAATTCGGATCTTTTGGTCCGCCATGACGGTATTCCTATGGGTCTAAAGAGCGACAGGTCCGGCCCCTGAGTGTGCCGAACCCCATGAAAACGACGTTTAGCGCCGAAGCACTGCCCGTCGCGCGAATCCTTTCATAACAGCAGGGCGGCCCGGTTTCCCGGCCCGCCCCAGACATGTTCAAACGCACAAAAAACACCCCGTTGAACGGAGTGCCTCCCATGCGACCTGTCCTTGTCTGGCGAATACGAGGTGCGTCCTGCCCCTCTTTTCGCTGGTTGCGGAATTCCCGTAAACGGGCACTTCCGCGAGTGGTCGTGCATTCTGTCAGTATTCTTTTCCTATTGCAACTCACCCCTCTGCCGAGGTATGGGGTGCTTCAGCTGACAGCTGGTTTTACGTGGTTTCCCGCGTATAAGCGCGTTCTGACCTTGGCAACCACATCGCCGATGTGCGCGGATACGGATCTCCCGGCTAACTGCGGGATGAATGGACAGGTGACCGGTGCGGCAGTGAGAAGGCGGGGCAACAGGCGTAACAATGGTAATGCGTCGAGCGCCCTACCCCGCCCAAGCCCGGCACTTGTGCCGGCCTGAGCCAGGCAAACCCTGAACAGGCTCGGATGTGAATACGCCCGCCCAGCCGCTTCCCTCGGGGAGCAGCATTATCCACGCGGGCGAAGCGGAAGTACAAATCCATCCGGGCCGCAGTCTCACCCTATTCAGATTGCCCAGACTTTTCGCGAAAAGCTTCCCCTCACCCCAACCCCTCTCCCGTAAACGGGAGAGGGGCTAGCACTCCGCCCGCCAGCAGTCCGCTAGCGATCGAAGCATTCCGAGCCCCTCTCCCGTTTACGGGAGAGGGGTTGGGGTGAGGGGAAGCTTTTGACTTTTGATTTTCAGCTTTTCCGGCCCTTGACTCCAGCTTCTAGCTTCCAGCTTGCGGCCTCTTAGCCAATTGGAGCGGCGAGCCGTCAAAGCCCGTGACCCTTGAAGCTTTTGCCGCCCGAACCTCCCAGCCCCTGAAGCGCCAGCCCCTTCAAACCACAAGCGCCAAACACGCACGCCACACGAAGCCCCTGCTCCGCCCCAGCCCCGCCCACCTGACAAACAAAAAAGGGCGGCCCGGAGGCCGCCCTTCTTCAACACCTGGCTTCGCGAGGAAGCGCGGCGTTATTAGGCAACGATCTTTGCGACCACGCCGGCGCCGACGGTACGGCCACCTTCGCGGATTGCGAAGCGCAGGCCTTCGTCCATTGCCACCGGGTTGATCAGGGTGACAACCATCTTCACGTTGTCGCCCGGCATCACCATCTCGACGCCTTCCGGCAGCTCAACCGCACCAGTGATGTCGGTGGTACGGAAGTAGAACTGCGGACGGTAGCCCTTGAAGAACGGGGTGTGACGGCCGCCCTCGTCCTTCGACAGAACGTACACTTCGGCTTCGAACTGGGTGTGCGGCTTGATCGAACCCGGCTTGGCCAGAACCTGGCCACGCTCGACGTCGTCACGCTTGGTGCCGCGCAGCAGCAGACCGGCGTTGTCACCTGCCTGAC
>NZ_JASCOR010000086.1 GCF_029959445.1 Stenotrophomonas sp. PS02298
GCTGATACACCATCAGATCGCACAGCTTCCCAGTGTCCAAGCAAGACCAGCTTCGCGGCTGACGCCGCTCCCACAAACAGCCAGCCTGCGCCGCGAGCTTGGCTTTTCGCCTGTGGCGTTAGAATCACCACATCTGCTGCACCCTTTCACCCGAGCCTGCCATGCCCCGTTCGTTGTCGCGCCGCCTGACCTTGCCTGCCGTGCTGCTTACCGCGTTGACGGTCGCCGGCTGTTCCAAAAAGGACGAGGCCGGTACCGCAACGCCAACCCAGGCCAGCGCGCAGGCTGCCGCCGCAGCCAATCCAGCGGCCGCACCGCTGTTGACTGCACTGCAGAAACAGTTGGACGGGCATCGCCGCATCGTCGTGTTGCTGGCCGACGAGGCACAGCAATCGCCAGTCGACCGCCAGACTTCAAGTCGTATCGGCCAACAGCTGTTCCATGACGGGCTGGAGCAGCGTCAGGCCATTGCCGCGCAGTTCGACGCCTTGCTGCGTGACCCGAATCCGCAGCGCTTCGCTACCCTGGGCACGGTGCTGGACTACATTGAATCCTCGCCCGAGCTCTACGACGCCGATCGTCTGGCTTTCCGCGAAATACTGCGCGAACTGCATCAGCGCGTGGGCGCGGATTCCTCGCTGCCAGCCGTAAAGCTGCACCAGCGCATCGGCGAAGACCTGGACGCGCTCGACGAGATCGAACGCAACTACAACCAGGAACTGACCCGCATCTTCAGCCGCTTCGAGCGCACCCGCGCCATCGAGCTCAAGCGTGAGAAGTGGGATGACTATGTCGCCCACCTCAACACGCTGTACAAGCGCGACGCCATCCTGCGCGACTTTGGCGTGATCGAGCCCTACCCGATGTCGATGCAGGACAGCGACCGCGAGATCTTCGGCCGTGACCTGCCGGCCAAGACCGTCGTGCTTACTTTCGACGATGGCCCGCACAAGGCGTACACCGATGAGGTTGTCGCCATCCTGCAGCGCTACGACGTGCCGGGTGTGTTCTTTGAAGTGGGCCGCAATCTCGGTGCGGTCGAGGCCGATGGCAAGGTCAAGCTCGGGCCGATGGCTGGCATCAGCCGCAACCTGATGGAGCACGGCTATGCGGTCGGCAACCACAGCCTGACCCACGCGCAGCTGTCGCGCACCACTGGCGATGCGCTGCGCCAGCAGGTGCTCGATACCGATACCTTGCTCAAGGGCGTGGATGCCAAGCGCGCGCCGTTGTTCCGCTTTCCGTATGGGGCGCGCAATGCCGAAGGCCTGCAGCTGCTCAACGAAGCTGGCCTGAAATCCATCATGTGGAACATCGACTCGATGGACTGGGCCGACCCGGTGCCCGAGTCCATCGTGCAGCGCGTGGTCGACCAGGTGCAGAAGGAACAGCGCGGCATCATCCTGTTCCATGACATCCACGACCGCGCGGTGAAAGCGCTGCCGCAGATCCTCGACAAGCTGATCGCCGATGGCTACCAGTTCGCCGGCTGGAATGGCCGTGATTTCAGCGTCAGCCGTGCGCGCAAGGGTGCGGTCGCCGACACCACGGTCACCACCGGCTACGAGAAATCCTGGGCCATCGTCATTGGCATTGATGACTACGCCAAGTGGCCCAAGCTCGAATACGCCGGCCGCGACGCGCAGTCCATCGCCGATACGCTGACCGGCCAGTTCGGCTTCCCGTCCTCGCAGGTGATCGTGCTGAAGAACCAGCAGGCCACCCGCAACAACATCCTCGCTGCGTTCCACGACCGCCTGGCCGATGAGCGCACCGGCAAGAACGACCGCGTGTTCGTGTTCTTCGCCGGTCATGGTGCGACCCGCCAGCTCGCCTCCGGCCGTGACCTCGGCTACATCATTCCAGTGGACTCGGACCCGAACGAATTCGCCACTGATGCCATCGCGATGACCGACATCCAGAACATCGCCGAGAGCATGCAGGCCAAACACGTGCTGTTCGTGATGGATGCCTGTTACAGCGGCCTTGGGCTGACTCGCGGCGGCGGCAGTTCGTCGTCCTTCCTGCGCGAGAACGCGCGCCGCAGCGCGCGGCAGATGCTGACTGCCGGTGGCGCCGACCAGCAGGTGGCCGACAGCGGCCCGAACGGGCATTCGGTATTCACCTGGGTGCTGTTGCAGGCCTTGGCCGGCAAGGGTGACCTCAACGGCGATGGCCTGATCACCGGCACCGAGTTGGCCGCATACGTCGCGCCTGCGGTGTCGGCGGTATCGCGGCAGACCCCGGCGTTCGGCAGCCTGCCCGGTTCGCAGGGCGGCGAGTTCGTGTTCCAGGTGCCGGACAGCCAGGAGTTCCTCAATGCCGATACCAGCCAGCTTTCGGCGGACGCCATCGCCCTCAACAGTCGTGTCGATGCCGCGCAGGACGCCAAGCCCTCAGGCAAGACCGAAGCGCCGGTGACCGTGGCCGATCTGCAGGGCGGCAAGAGCACCCTGGTGGTGCCGGCCGCTGTGCCGACCTCGGACCGCCAGCGCGCGCAGCAGGCGAATGACCGCGGCCTGCAGCTGTACCGCGAAAAGCGCTATGACGAAGCGGTGGCGCAGTTCACCGAAGCACTGAAGCTGCGTCCGGACTTCGCCCAGGCAGCCAACAACCTTGGCTTCGTCTATTACCGCCAGCAGCGCTATGCCGAAGCTGCGCGCTGGCTGGAGAACACCTTGAAGATCGATCCCTCGCGCGCCGTGGCCTATCTGAATCTTGGCGACGCCTACTTCAATGCAGGCGACAAGGTGAAGGCCAAGCAGGCCTACAGCACCTACCTGGAGTTGCAGCCGCAAGGCAGCGGTGCCACCCAGGCCCGCGCACAATTGCAGAAGCTGTAAGCCATGAGCGACGTGTCCACAGGCCAGACCATTGTTGCCATCGCCAGCGGCGCCGCTGCCGGCGGTGTCGGGATGCTGCGTGTCTCCGGCCCGCAGTCACTGCGGATTGCGGTTGCATTGGGTTGTCCACAGCTCAAGCCGCGCCACGCCCATTACGCCAGGTTCCGCGATGCCGCAGGCGAGGTCATCGACGACGGCATCGCCCTGTACTTCCCCGGTCCGCGCAGCTTTACCGGCGAGGACGTAGTGGAACTGCAGGGCCACGGCAGCCCGGTCGTGTTGCGCCAGCTGCTGGCCCGCTGCATCGAACTGGGCGCGCGCCAGGCCCGCGCCGGTGAGTTCAGCGAGCGCGCATTCCTCAACGGCAAGCTCGACCTGGCCCAGGCTGAAGCCATCGCCGACCTGATCGCCGCTGGCGATGTGCGCGCCGCGCGTGCTGCCCGCCGCTCGCTCGATGGCGTGTTCTCACGCCGTGTGGAAGGAGTAGGCGAGCAACTGGTGCGGCTGCGCATCCATGTTGAAGCCGCCATCGACTTCGCTGATGAGCCGCTGGACACGCTCGGAGGCGCGCAGGTGCGCGCCGGTATCGAGCAGGCCAAGGCCTTGCTGGCGCAGCTGCGTATCGACGCCGAACGCGGCCGCAAGCTGCGCGATGGCCTGCATGCGGTACTGATTGGCCCGCCGAATGCCGGCAAGAGCTCGCTGCTCAATGCATTGGCCGGCAGCGAGCGGGCCATCGTCACCGATATCGCTGGCACCACCCGCGACACCCTGCGCGAGACCATCCGCATCGACGGCCTGGAGCTGGAACTGGTCGATACCGCCGGCCTGCGCGAAGGTGGCGATGCCATCGAACGCGAAGGCATGCGCCGCGCCCGCGCCGAGATGCAGCGCGCCGACCTGGCCATCGTCGTGCTCGACGCGCGTGACCCGGAGGCGGGCAGGGCAGCGATCGGTGACGCCGCCGCACAGGCCGCACGTCAGCTGTGGATCCACAACAAAAGCGACCTGCTACCGCAGTGGCCGCAGGACCTCAGCGAAGACAGCATCGCCCTGTCTGCTGCCAACGGCCAGGGCCTGGAGCAGCTGCACGCGCGGCTGCGCGAGATCGCCAGCCACGGTGCGGGCGAGGGCATGCAGGGCGAGTTTTCCGCGCGCCTGCGCCACGTCGAAGCGCTGGTCCTGGCCAGCGAACACCTCGATGCCGCCGATGGGCAACTGCACTATGACCAGTTGGAACTGGCCGCCGAGGAACTGCGCCTCGCGCATGACGCACTCGGCGAAATCACCGGCCGGATGACCGCCGACGATCTGCTGGGCAGGATTTTCTCGAGCTTCTGCATCGGTAAATGATGCCGGCGTTGAGCCACCGGCCGGCAGCGGCCAGACAACCCAAAAGTCAGGAGGTAGTTGATGTTTTCGCACATCGTGGTGGGGGCAAATGACATCGAGGCATCCAAGGCGTTCTATGACGCGCTGCTGTCCACGCTCGGCGCGAAGCCGGGCTTCGTCGATCCCAAGGGCAATGTGGTCTATCTCCACGCCGGCGCGTTGTTCATCGTCGGCCATCCGCGCAACGGCGAGCCGGCCACCCATGCCAATGGCGCCACCATCGGCTTCAGTTGCGCTTCGCCTGACGTGGTGGAGGCCTGGCATGCGGCGGGTGTGGGCAACGGTGGCGTGAGCGTGGAAGATCCGCCGGGGCCGCGACAAAGCCCGTTCGGTCCGCTCTACCTGGCGTATCTGCGTGACCCGGCCGGCAACAAGCTGTGCGCCACGCACCGTGCGGCACAGGCCTGAGCCTCGCCTTTCCCGGCAGTGGCGGCGCGGACCACTACGCGCCGCCAGTTACTGACAGTTCTGTTTGCCGCCGTTAGGCTAGGCCCTGTTACGGGATTCCCCCGCCAACGGAGTCAGTCCAATGCGCCATTGATGCCACCGTCTTGATGACGGTCCCAACCAGTCCCTGCTGCCGCTGGCGGCCGGGTGCTTCGGGCATCGATGGAAAACCGCATGACAAACTCAATTTCCGTGACGCTGGATGGCGTCGCGTGGCACACGCCCGATGGGCGCAGCCTGTTCTCCAACCTCAACGCACAGTTCGATGACCGCCCCACCGGTCTGGTCGGGCGCAACGGCGTGGGCAAATCCGTGCTCGCGCAGATACTGGCCGGGCTGCGCCAACCAAGTGCCGGGCATTGCCGTCGCATCGGTGAGGCCTACTACCTTGCACAACAGGTACAGCCGCAAACAGGACAGCGCGTAGCCGAGCTCGCAGCTGTGGATAAGCGTGTGGATGCATTGCGCAGGATTGAAGCCGGAAGCACGCTGCAAGCGGATTTCGACGCGATTGGCGAGCAATGGAGCCTGTGTGAAACCCTGCAGCAGGCCTTGGCTGATGCGGGCCTGCACGGCGTTGATGCCGATACACCTGTGGATAAGCTCAGTGGCGGCCAATGCATGCGCGTCGCCTTGGTTGGCGCATTGCTGCAGCCGGTGGAGTGGCTGATCCTCGACGAACCCAGCAATCATCTCGATCACGCCGGCCGGCATTGGTTGGCCGAGCAACTGCAGGCGAGGAAACAGGGCCTGATCCTGGTCAGCCACGATCGCCTGTTGCTGCAACAGGTGGAGCGCATCGTCGAACTGTCGGCGCAGGGGCTGCGCAGCTACGGCGGCAACCATGCGTTTTATGCACAGGCGCGCGCTGGTGAACGCGCAGCGGCCGAGGCTTTGCTGCAGCAACGTCGGCACGAGCGCCGCAAGGGCGAGCAGGCACTGCGCGAACAACGCCAGCGGCTGGAACAACGCAGCGCGCGCGGCAACCGCGAGGCCGCCAACGCCAATCAAGCACCGATCCTGCTTGGCCTGCAGCGGCAACGCGCCGAAGCCAGCCTGGGCAAGGCGCGCGCGCAGTTGGATCAACGGCAGCTGCAGTTGCACGACGCGGTGCGCGAGGCGCAGGCCGACAGCGAAGCCGCCGCCCCGGTGTTGCTGGTCCCAAACGTGCAAACCAGCGGACCGGAGTGGGTGGCGCGTTCCACCGGACTGCAGCTGCCGCATGTGGCACCGGCGTTGCGCGCGCTGGACTTCAACCTGCGCCGTGGCGAACGCGTCGCCATCACCGGCGGCAACGGTCTGGGCAAGTCGACCTTGTTGGGGGTGTTGGCAGGGCAGCTGCCTGCGCTGGCTGGTGAGGTGAACGTGCAGGTGCCAGTGGCCCTGCTGGATCAGCAACTGCAGTTGCTGCCGGAGCACAGCAGCGTGCTGGAGGCCCTGCGCCTGCGTAATCCGGGCATGGCCGAAGGTGAGCTGCGCAGCCGATTGGCCCTGCTTGGTCTGGATGCAGACCAGGTACAGCTGCCCTCGGCCCAGCTCAGTGGCGGGCAACGCCTGAAGGCCGGTCTGGCCTGCGCGCTGTATGCCGATCCACCGGCACAGCTGCTGTTGCTGGACGAGCCCGGCAATCACCTGGACCTGGATGCGCTGTCGGCTCTGGAAGATCTGCTGCGCCAATACCAGGGCAGCCTGTTGCTGGTCTCGCATGACGAGGCGCTGCTGCAGGCCATCGGCATCAGCGCGCGCCTGCATGCCAGCGCCGATGGCTGGGAGTGGCAACGCAATCAGTGAGGCGATGTTCTTCCGCACGTCACATGCGGCCGTCATGCTGCGCGCCTTGTTTTCGAATTGGAGTAGTGACGGTGCGAAGCTGGGCCTGGTTGATGGCGGTGGGGGTTGGCGTGGCATGCTGTTGGGCAATGGACAGCTCAGCCGCGCAGACTTATCCCCAGGTTTCGGTGTACGCGCACCGTGGTGCCAGCGCGCTGCTGCCCGAGCACACCCTGGCCGCTTATGCACAGGCCATCAGCGACGGCGCCGATTACATCGAGCCGGACCTGGTGATGAGCAAGGACGGGGTGATGCTGGCCCGGCACGAGAACGAGATCGGCTCGACCACCGATGTCGCCAGCCATCCCGAGTTCGCCAGCCGTCGCACCCGCAAGCTGATCGATGGGCAGCAGGTCGAGGGCTGGTTCACCGAAGACTTCACCGTCGCCGAGCTGAAGACGCTGTACGCGCGCGAGCGCCTGCCGCAGATACGTGGCACCGCCTTCGATGGCCAGTTCCGCATTGCCACCCTGGACGAGATCATCAGCTTCCTGGTGCAGCAGGCCGGTCGCGCCAACCGCGGCATCGGCCTGGCCCCGGAGATCAAACACGGCAGTTATTTCCAGAGCATCGGCCTGCCGATGGAAGACAAGCTGTTGAGCACCCTGCAGGGCAACAGCTATACCAAGGTCGCGCCGATCCTGCTGCAGTCCTTCGAGACCGCCAACCTGCGGCAGATCCGCGGCAAGCTCGGCAAGGACAGCAATATCCGTCTGCTGCAGTTGCTGGGCAGTGGTGATGAAAAGCCGGCCGACGTAGCACTGGCCGGCGACAGCCTGACGTATGCGCAGATGATGACGCCAGCAGGCCTGCGTGATATCTCCAGCTATGCCGATGCGATCGGCGTGGAACGGCGCGCGCTGGTGCCGCTGGATGCACAGGGCAAGTTGGCTGCGCCCACTGCTTTGATCGGCGACGCGCATGCGGCCGGCCTGCAGGTAGTGGCTTACAGCTTCCGACCGGAAAACCCGTTCCTGCCGCCGGCATTGCGCCAGGGCGAGGAGAATGCACGCAACCCGGATGCCTCGGTGGCCGAGATCCGCGCCTATCTGCAGGCGGGCATCGATGCGTTCTTCACCGATGATCCAGCGCTGGGGCGACGGGCGGTGGATGGTGGTTCTTAAGCGCTGAAGAGCTGAAGAGCGACCCCTCCCCAGCCCTCCCCTTGCCTATGGCAAAGGGAGGGAGACAAGCGGCTGCGCTACGGGTTGTCAGATCGCCAAGAAACGCCCCCTCCCTTTGGCGCAGCCAAGGGGAGGGCTGGGGAGGGGTTGGCTCTTAGGCCTTTCAAGCTTCGTCGCTTGTGCTGCTCCCGCAGGTTGATGGTTCGCTGGTAGAGCCTCTGCCGAGCATGGCTCGGCACAACCGCACGCGCCTTACGGCCGCTCGTTGGAATCCCGCCGCCGCAGCGGTACCACTACCTCATAGTCACGGCCTTCGCGCGGCTGCCACAGCACCGGCACCTGGCCTGGTGCGGGCGGTTCGAGTTCGTTGTCGGCTTCGGCCAGCTGCTCGGCGTCTTCCTCGTCTTCCCAGCTGTAGCGCTTGCGTGCAGCGCGCGGGTCGACGTTGCGGAACAGCAGCGCGGCGATCACGCCAGCCGCGGCTCCGCCCATATGCGACTGCCAGGACACGCCCGGTTCGTGTGGCAGGATGGTGATCAACATACTGCCGTAGAACAGGAAGCCGATCAGGCTGGCGGCAATCGCCGGCCGGTCACGGCGCAGCAGGCCGAGCACGAACACCAGGAACATCAGGCCGTGGGTCAGGCCACTGGCACCGAGGTGGCGGCTGCCGGCATCGCCAAGCATCCAGGCGCCCAGGCCGGAACCTATCCACAGCAAGGGCAGGGCACGCAGGGTGGCTTTGGGATAAACACTGCCGGCCAGGGTGCCGAGAATAAGCAGGGCGACCGCATTGGCGCCCAGGTGTTCAATTGAGCCGTGCAGCAGGGGCGCGCCAAGCAGGCCGGCCAGACCGCTGGCTTCCAGCGGCGCTACTGCCCACGGCCGCCAATCCCAGCCGCTGCTCTGCAGGGCGAACATCGCCACCAGCAGCAGGACGAAGCCCAGGCTGATGTTGAACGCGCGCAGCACCCGGCTACGATCGTTGCGGGCGGTGGTGGCCGGCGTGTCGCCGGTGTCGGGCAGGGTTGGCGTGTCCATGATCAAGGGATTGCGGCGCCTTTGGCCAAAGCCAAGGGCGTCGCGCATGGGATCTGGCATGCCACCGACGGGACAATCCCGCCGGTGGCGTTCACATCAGGCCTTGTGGCCGCCCTTCGGCGGGATCTTCAGGCTCAGGATCACGGTGGCCACCAGGATCACGGCCACAACACCCAGCGATACCGGGACCGGGATCTTGAAGATGTCGATCAGCAGCATCTTGGTACCGATGAAGGCCAGGATGACGGCCAGGCCGTAGGGCAACAGGTGGAAGCGGTCTGCCATGCCGGCCAGCAGGAAGAACATCGCGCGCAGGCCCAGCACCGCGAACACGTTCGAGGTCAGCACGATGAACGGGTCGGTGGTGATGGCGAAGATGGCCGGGATCGAGTCCACCGCGAAGATCACGTCGGTGACCGCGATCAGGATCAGCACCACGAACATCGGGGTGAACCAGCGCACGCCATCCTTTTCGGTGACCAGGTTGTTGCCGTTGTACTCGTGGGTGATGCGCAGGTGCTTGCGCATGAACTTCAGCGCCGGGTTGTTGTCCAGGCTGGGTTCCTCGCTGGCGGCGAACCACATCTTCCAGCCGGTGTAGAGCAGGAAGGCGCCGAACACGTAGAGCAGCCAATGGAACTGGGTAACCAGCACGGAACCGGCGAAGATCATGATCGTACGCAGCACGATCGCGCCCAGGATGCCGATGATCAGCACGCGCTGGCGCTGGGTCTCGGGCACCGCGAAGTAGCCCATGATCAGCAGGAAGACGAAGATGTTGTCGACCGCCAGCGCCTTCTCGATCAGGTAGCCGGTCAGGAACTGCAGGCCCACTTCATTGGCGACGGCCGCGCCTGCGGTCTCGTGCAGGTAGTACCAGAGGCCGGCATTGAAGGCCAAGGCCAGCGCCACCCAGCCCAGCGACCAGTAAATGGCCTCCTTGAAGGTGACCTTGTGCGGGCCACCGTGGCGCATCAGCACCAGGTCGATCAACAGCGCGGCGATGACGACGACGATGAAGCCGCCCCACAGCCAAGGATTACCGATTGTCTGCATCATTGGAAAAATTCCGGTCGTGAACGGGGATATCTCGGAACCACAAAGGCCAAGAACTGGACACGGAATAAGGAGACCGGGGACAGAGCTTCGCCGTTGCGGCGAAGGTCTTGCTCACAGTCCCGGTGGTCGGAACTGCCGTTGCACCGGAGCCTTGCGGCTCGAATTGACGGCGACAACGTCTGGGAGCTACTCCCCTTCTGGGGCGAATAGTGCCGTGTGGGCCTATTACAGTCAATGAATACGCTGCAGGCAGGGGGCGGCGCCCGGCTACAATAGCGCCCATGAATACCCCACTCCCCGTCGTACGCCTGAAGAACGCGTGGCGCTCCAGCCACCCGTGGATTTTCCAGAAACTGGTCGAGAAGCCGACCGTCAAGCCCAAATCCGGCACCATCGTCGATGTGGTCGGCGTGGACGGCGAGTGGATTGGCCGCGGCTTCTACAACGGCCACTCGCGCATCGCCGTGCGCATCCTGGAAACCAACCCGGACGTAGCGGTGGACCAGGCCTGGTTCGCGCAGAAGCTGGCGCAGGCCGTGGCGCTGCGCCGCGATGTGCTGAAGCTGGACGCCACCTCCAATGCCTGGCGCGTTGTCCACAGCGAAGGCGACGGCCTGTCCGGCCTGGTGGTGGACCGCTATGACGACCTGCTGGTGGTCGAGTTCTTCGCCGCCGGCATGTTCCGCCACCGCGAATGGATCTACGAGGCGCTGCGTGACCTGTTCCCGGGCTGCCGCTTCCACAGCTTCGCCGACGAGCACGTGCAGAAGCAGGAAAGCTTCGACTTCCATGGCAACACCACCACCGAACCGGCGGTGATCACCGAGTACGGCATCAAGTTCCGTGCCGACCCGGCCGGCGCGCACAAGACCGGTTTCTTCGCCGACCAGCGCGAGAACCGTGAGTGGCTGAGCCAGCAGGTCGAAGGCAAGACCGTGCTCGACCTGTGCTGCAACACCGGTGGCTTTGCGGTGTATGCCGCCGCACGCGGTGCGGCCGAGGTGCTGGGCGTGGATATCGACCAGGACGTGATCCAGATCGCCAAGGGCAATGCGCGTTTGAACAACGCCAAGCCCAAGTTCGTGCAGGCCGACATCTTCCCGTGGCTGCGTGATGCGGCCAACCGTGGTGACCAGTACGACGTGGTGATCCTGGACCCGGCCAAGATGACCCGCGACCGCGACCAGGTCATTACCGCGTTGAAGAAGTACCTGGACATGAACAAGCTGGCCTTGGGCGTGGTCAAGCCCGGCGGTCTGTTTGCCACCTTCTCCTGCACCGGCCTGGTGGCCGAGGACCAGTTCCTCGACATGCTGCGCCGTGCCGCTTATTTCTCGGGCCGCACCATCCAGATCCTGAAGGTAGCCGGCGCTGGCCCGGACCACCCGTTCATGGCGCACGTGCAGGAATCGCGTTACCTCAAGGCGGTGTTCTGCCGCGTGCTGGACTGAGCAGGCAACAGCACCCCTCCCAACCCTCCCCTTCGCTGCGCGAAAGGGAGGGCTCTGCACAGGTAGTGCCGAGCCATGCTCGGCAGGGGCTTTCCCAGCGAAGAGCGGCCCTCACCCCAACCCCCGCTCCGCGCCCCGGCCCTTGCGCTGGCGCAAGGGCGTTCGATGGGCGGCGAACCAGTGGTTCGCAAGCTGCCCCTCTCCCCCCGTGTACGGGAGAGGGGCTAAAAGCTACGGCCTCCATGCCGTCAGTCACTGGCCCGCAGCTCTACTACAGCGCTAAGGTCTGGCCTTTCCCTTCACGGTGAGGCCTCATGACGCTGCGTCCCCTGTCCCTGCTGGTATCCCTGTCGTTATGCGTTCCACTGGCAGCCTCGGCGGTGGAATTCAGCCAGGCTGAGCTGAGCAAGGCCAGCGCTTTGCAGCACAAGCTGCTGACCCTGGATTCGCATCTGGATACGCCGGCCAACTTCGGCCGCGCCGACTTCAACATCATGCAGCGCCACGACCACAACGCGCTGTCGCAGGTGGACTACCCGCGCATGGTCGAGGGCGCGCTGGATGGCGGCTTCTTCGCCATCTATACCGATCAGGGCGACCGCAGCCCGGCCGCGCATATCGCCGAGCGCGACCACGGCCTGCAGCGCATGCAGGAAATCCACGAGATGCTGGCCGCCAACCCGGACAAGTTCCAGCTGGCGCTGACGGCTGACGATGCTGCAAGGATCAAGGCCGCCGGCAAGCGCGTGGTCTACATCAGCATGGAGAACGGCAGCCCGCTGGTCGCCGACCCGACCTTGCTGAGTTACTACTACAAGGCCGGCCTGCGGCTGATGTCGACGGTGCACTTCGCCAACAACGAGTTCGCCGATTCGGCCACCGATCCCAAGGGCGCTGAATGGAATGGCCTGAGCCCGGCTGGCAAGGCGCTGGTCAACGAGGCGGTGAAGCTGGGCATCGTGATCGACCAGTCGCACGCTTCGGATGCGGTGTTCGACAACCTGATCGAGATGATGCCGGTGCCCTTCATCCTCTCGCACAGCTCGGCCAAGGCGGTGTTCAACCACCCGCGCAACCTGGACGACGCGCGCCTGCGTCAGCTGGCCGCAAAGGGCGGTGTGATCCAGGCCAATGCCTACGGCGGCTATCTGGTCGATGAAACCAAGAGCGCAGAGCGTAAACAGGCCGAAGAGGAACTGGAAAAGCGCCTCGGCGGCTGGGAGAACATGACCATGGCCAAGGGCGTGGAGCTGCGCAAGGCGATGGCCGAGCTCGACCAGAAGTACCCGCGGCGCAAGGCCACGCTGGATGATTTCTTCCAGCACTTTGGCCACATGCTCGACGTGGTCGGCCCGGATCACGTCGGCATCGGCATGGACTGGGACGGCGGCGGCGGCGTGACCGGCATGGAAGACGCGGCTGACCTGCCCAAGATCACCGCCTGGATGCAGCGCCGTGGTCTGACTGATGCACAGATCGGCAACATCTGGAGCGGCAATTTGCTGCGGGTGATGCGCCAGGCGCAGGACTACGCGGCGGCACAGAAGAAGTCTTGATCGCGCGCTGTTGATGCGTGGAATGACGAAGCGGGCTCAGGCCCGCTTTGTTTTTATCCACACGTTGTTGGGGATAAGTGGGTTGTCCACAGGTGGAGTTGAGCCTTGAGGCTTTAGAGCTTTGAAGCATTGAAGCTTTAAAGGCCTAAAACAAAGGCACCCCTCCCCAACCCTCCCCTTGCCTGCGGCAAAGGGAGGGAGCCGCTTTGCCCCCTCCCTTGCGCGCAGCGCAGGGGAGGGCTGGGGAGGGGTGCTCTTCGAGCAGAACCAACAAACCCCAAAAACAAAAAGCGGGCCGAAGCCCGCTTTTCGCCTTATCCACAACAACCTGTGGATTACTTGCTGCGCCCCAGCACCGCATTGCGGCGGCTGTATACGGCATAGACCAGCAAGCCAAACACGTTCCACGCCAGGAACCACAACTGGGTACGCATCGGCAGGCTGATGAACAGGTAGATGCAGCCGCCGATCGCCAGCGGCCCCACCACCCACGCCAGCGGTGTGCGGAAGGTACGCGGACGGTTGGGCTCGCGCTTGCGCAGCACCAGCAGGCACAGGCCGACCGCGGTGAATGCCGCCAAGGTGCCGGCATTGGCCAGTGCGGCGATTTCATCCAGGCGCGCCACACCGGCCAGCGCAGCCACCAGTACCGCGGTGAACAGGGTGATGACCACCGGCGTACCGGTGCGCTGGTTGACCTTGGACAGGCCACGCGGCAGCAGGCCGTCACGCGACATCACGAAGAAGATGCGGCTCTGACCGTAGAAGAACGCCAGCAGCACGGTCGGCAGCGCGATGATGGCGACGATGCCGATCACCAGCGCAGCGGTGCCATGGCCGAGTTCGCGCATGATCAGCGCCAGCGGCTCGGCACTCTTGCCAAATACCGTGTAGCTCATCGCACCGACGGCGGCCAGCGCCACCAGCAGGTAGATGATGGTGCAGCCGACCATCGAACCGATGATGCCGATCGACAGGTCGCGCTTGGGGTTCTTGGTTTCCTCGGCCGCGGTGGAGATCGCATCGAAGCCATAGAAGGCGAAGAAGATGATCGCCGCCGCCGCCATCACCCCACGTTCCACGCCATCGGCACTGACCGACTTGGGGAAGCCATACGGCATGAACGGCTGCAGGTTGGCGCTGTCGAAGGCAGGCAGTGCAACCGCGACGAACACCGCCAGCGCGATCAGCTTGAACACCACCAGCACCGCATTGAGGGTGGCGCTCTCCTTGGTACCGACCATCAGCATGCCGGCGACCAGGAAGGTGATGACGATGGCCGGCACGTTGAGGAAACCGCCTTCAACATGCGGACCGGCAGCAAGGGCCTGCGGCAAGGCCACGTTCCAGCCGAACGAGGTGTGCAGCCATTCCAGGAAGCCGACGAAGTAGCCGGACCAGCCGACCGCCACCGTGCTGACCACCAGCGAGTACTCCAGGATCAGGCTCCAGCCAACCACCCAGGCGATGGTCTCGCCCAATGCGCTGTAGCTGTAGGTATAGGCGCTGCCTGCGGCCGGCATCATCGTCGACAGCTCGGCATAGGCCAGTGCCGCACAGGCGCAGATCGCGCCGGCGATGATGAAGGACAGCAGCACCGCAGGGCCTGCCTTGTCCGCACCCACGCCGATCAGCGTGTAGATGCCGGTGCCGACGATGGCGCCGATGCCAAGCGCGACCAGATGGGGCCAGCTCAGCGTTGGAATAAGCCGACGGCCTTCTTCGTGTTCAGTGAGTTGGTCGATGGGCTTGCGCCGGAGCCAGGATTGCATGCGGACCTCACGGTTCGTGGTGGTTCGGGGAAGCGGCCGAGTTTGGCGTAACGCAGTGCAGCAAAGCTAGAAAAACCCGTCATTTGGCGCGCTTTTACCGCGAATGGATGTCAACGTGCCGAATTCGGCATAAAAACCATCGATCCAGGCCGGGCTGCGGCCCCGCCAAACGAGCTTACGCCGCTGTGGTGGCCTGCTGGCGGTCAGCCGCGGCCTTGCAGCAGCGTCACTCGGCTATGCCAAGCCGCAGCCCGAACACCACCAGGCAGACGCCAACCCCGCGCCGCAGCCACACGCCAACACGCGGATAGCCGGCCAGGCGACGGGCGATGAACTGGCCGCCGAAGATCAGCACCGAGCACCAGCCGATGCTGAGGAGGGCGATCAGCACCGCCATCGTCGCCAGGGTCAGCGCACCGCGCTGCCGTACCGGGTCGATGAACAGCGGGAAGAAGGCCATGTAGAACAGGATCGCCTTGGGATTCAGCACGCCGACCAGCAAAGCCTGACGGAACCAGCGTCGCCCGTGCTGTACCGGCGCAGCCTCGCCAGCGGCGGCTGCCGGTTCACGCAGCAGGTTGATGCCGACCCAGATCAGGTACGCGGCACCTACATAACGCAGCGCGGCGAACAGCATCGGATGGGCCTGCAGCAGCGCGGCCACACCGGTGGCGGCGATGGCGATCAGGATCTGGTCGCCCAGCATCAGCCCGGCCAGGGTGGCGTAACCGGCACGCACGCCGCCGCGCGCGGTGGCGGTGAGCAGGGTGAAGGTGCCCGGGCCCGGCAACATCAGGAACAGGATCACGGCCACCACGAAGGTGCCCAGGTCGTTGATACCCATCCACGGCATGGCAGCTCTCCGTGGGGATCAGCGCGCGCGCTGCGTGGCGATGCGCTGCTTCACCGCATCGATCAACGCTTGCAGGTCATCAAAACGCGGCACGCCGTAGCGGTCACCGGTGATGTCCAGGTTGCCCTTGCGCCAGTAACCGGCCGGTGCCGCCACCAGCAGCTTGCCCGAACGCGCGTACAGGCCGAATTCGAGCAGGGTGATCGGGCTCTGGGTGCCGGGGGCGAAGTACATCAGCACGATGTCGGCCTGTTCCAGTGCGGCCAGCTCCCACTCCACCTGGCGGCGGAACTCGGGTTCATCAGCCTCGGCACGCCAGGCCGGGTTCCAGTCGGCGCGGCGGGGATTGAGCATCAGCACGCCCTGGTCGGCCAGCGCGGCCTGCACCTGCTGTTGCCAATCACCGGCCTTGCCCATTTCGATGCTGCCAGCCAGGAACACCTTGGGCCGCGCATCATTGGCGGGCAGGGCGTGGGGCGAGGTGATGGTCTGCGAGTCGCTGGCCAGGGCGGCCAGCGGCAGCAGGCACAACAGGCTCGACAACAGCAGGGAGGGCAACTTCATGGTGGGGCTACGGCGGGTGGGGGTGCACATGATCGCAGATAGGCGCCGATGGCTGTTTTCGCCAGCGGTCGGCTGCTTGCAGGATCAGCTTCTGAGACGGGCAGGGCTACACTTCTCCCCATGCAAACCGAAACCCTGATCCTTGGCGGCCTGCTGGTCGTCGTCCTCGTGCTGCAGCTGCTGCTGTTGCTGCGTCGTAATGACAACACCGCGCTGGAAAGCACCTTGCGCGAAGAGCAGCGCAGCGGCCGCGGCGAACTGCGCGAACAACTGGAAACCATGGCGCGGCAGCAGGACATCCGCATTGATGGCTTCGGCCGCAACCTCACCGACCTGTCCACGCGCACCGACCAGCGCCTGGACCTGCTGCGCGACAGCCTCAACGACGACGCCCGCAAGGGCCGCGAGGAGACCGCCAACGCCCAACAGTTGCTTGCGCAGTTGCTGGGTACGCGGCTGCAGGATGTGCGCGGCCAGCTCGACGTGTTTGGCCAGCAGCAGGAAGCGCGCATGGAAGCCTTCGCCCGCCAGCTGGCCGGCCTGCAGCAAAGCCTGGTCGAGGAAACCCGCAAGGGCCGCGAGGAAGGCGCGCAGGTCCAGCTGCGTTTTGGTGAGACGCTGAACCAGAAGCTGGGCGAGCTGACCCAGCGCAACGAACAGCGCATCACCGAGATGCGCCAGACCCTGGAAGCACGTTTGAAGGACCTGCAAGGCGACAACGCCGCCAAGCTCGAACTGATGCGCCAGACCGTCGACGAGAAGCTGCAGAGCACGCTCAATACGCGCCTGGATTCCTCGTTCAAGCTGGTCTCCGAACGACTGGAGCAGGTGCAGCGCGGCTTGGGCGAAATGCAGCAGCTGGCGACCGGCGTTGGCGACCTCAAGCGGGTGCTGAGCAACGTCAAGAACCGCGGCGGCTGGGGCGAAGTGCAGCTGGACAACATCCTCGAGCAGACCCTCACCGCCGAGCAGTACGCACGCGGCGTAAAGCTTCGTGCCGACAGCGGCGAGATGGTCGACTTCGCGGTGCGCTTGCCCGGCCGTGGTGATGCCGAGTCGCCGGTATGGCTGCCGATCGATTCCAAGTTCCCGCGCGAAGACTACGAACGCCTGCTCGACGCACAGGAAGCCGGCGATGCGGAGGCGGTGCGCAACAGCGGCAACCAGCTGGAGCGCGCGATCCGCATCCAGGCCAAGTCGATCAGCGAGAAGTACATCGTGCCGCCGCACAGCACCGACTTCGCGGTGATGTTCCTGCCGACCGAAGGCCTGTACGCCGAGGTGATCCGCCGCGCCGGATTGGTGGATGCCCTGCAGCGCGAGCACCGCGTGGTGATCGCCGGCCCGACCACGGTGACCGCGCTGTTGAACAGCCTGCAGATGGGCTTCCGTACCCTGGCCATCGAGCAGCGCTCCTCGGAAGTGTGGAGCCTGCTGGGCGCGGTCAAGAGCGAGTTCGGCAAGTTCGCCGGCATCCTCGAAAAGGCCGAGAAGCAGATCAACACCGTCGGCAAGAGCCTGGGCGATGCCAGCCGCAAGACCCGCACCATCGAGCGCAAGCTGCGCGGTGTGGAGTCACTGTCCAGCGATGCCTCGCAGGCAATGCTGGGTACAGACGATGACGCCGACGAAGTCGAAGACGAAAGCCCGACAGCGTAGTGCCGAGCCCAGCTTCAGCTCCCTCCCTTTGCCGCAGGCAAGGGGAGGGCTGGGGAGGGGTTGGCTCTTCGCAGGCTGATGCAGCACCGGCTTCGCGGCTCACGCCGCTCCCACAAAATGCCGGCAATACCGCCTTTGCTCCCTCCCTTTGCCGCAGGCAAGGGGAGGGCTGGGGAGGGGTTGGCTCTTCGCAGGCTGATGCAGCACCGGCTTCGCGGCTCACGCCGCTCCCACAAAATGCCGGCAATACCTATGTAGTGCCGAGCCATGCTCAGCAGGGGCCTTCCAAGCAATCCCAAGAGGTAGTGCCGAGCCATGCTCGGTAAGAGGCTCCAGCGGTAACGCCCCAGCCGAGCATGGCGCGGC
>NZ_JASCOR010000087.1 GCF_029959445.1 Stenotrophomonas sp. PS02298
CCCAACCCCTGCCCAGGGGTTTTCTTATTTTTTGGGGCCCCGCCCAACCCCCCGAAGCTCGCTACCCGTCCGATTGCGGGGATGTTGGTGACTTCATTGTTGCCAGCTTCGCGGCTTACGCCGCTCCTACAAAAACCCCTGTCGCGAGCTCGATTTCAGCCGCCAGCTGGGTTCGCCGCCAGGTCATGCAGGCTGCGCAGCTTCTTCTTGTTGATCTTGCCGACGCTGGTGCGCTCTATCGAATCGACGAAACTGACGCGGTCCGGGATCGCGTAGCGGGAGATGTCGCCTGCGCGGCTGCGGGCGGCGACCAGCTCGATGATCTCGGCTTCGGTAACCGTGCTGCCTGCGTGCCTGACCACCAGGGGCAGCGGCCGTTCGCCCCATTTGGCATCGGCAATGCCGATCACCGCAACTTCGTTGACCGCTGGGTGCATGGCGATGATGTCTTCCAGCGCGAGTGAGGAAATCCATTCGCCGCCGGTCTTGATCACGTCCTTGATGCGATCGGTGACGCGCAGGTAGCCGCCGCCATCGATGTTGCCGATGTCGCCGGTATGCAGGTAGCCGCCGGCCCACAAGGCTTCCGAGGCTTCTGGGTTGTGCAGATAGCCCTGGGTAAGCCACGGCGCGCGCACCACCACTTCGCCGGTGACAATGCCATCGTGGGCGACCTCGCTCATGGCTTCATCGACGATGCGCAACTCCACCAGCGGCACTGGAATACCGGCCTTGGTACGCAGCGACAGTTCTTCATCCGTGCCAGCCAGGGCATCCACATCGATCTGGGCGAGGGTGAGCAGCGGGCAGGTTTCGGACATGCCGTAGCCGCCAAAGATATCGATGCCGCGCGCCAAGGCCTGCTGGGCCAAGGCACGCGGCAGTGCGGCACCGCCGATGATGACTTTCCAGCCGTGCAGATCGGTATCTGCTGCAGTGGAGTGGCCCAGCAGCATATGCAGGATGGTCGGCACGCAGTGCGAGAACGTCACTTTCTCGCGCGCGATCAGGTCCAGCAGCTTGCCCGGCAGGTAGCGGCCCGGATACACCTGTTTGATGCCCAACAGCGTGGCCACGTACGGCATGCCCCAGGCGTGTACATGGAACATCGGCGTGATCGGCATGTAGACATCGTCGCGATGCAGCCGGCCCTGCTTGGGCGCACTGCCCAGCGCGGCCATCGCCGCCAATGAGTGCAGGACAAGCTGGCGATGGCTGAAGAACACGCCCTTGGGCAGACCGGTGGTGCCGGTCGTATAGAACATGGTGGCGCGGGTGTTCTCGTCGAAGTCCGGGAAGTCGCGGACTGGCTCGGCGCTGCGCAGACCTGCTTCGTACTCGGCGGCGAAGCCCTCCGGCAGCGGGCCTGCTTCATCGTCCAGCAGCACCCGCGTGCGCAGGTCCGGCAGCTGCTGTTCAATGCTCTCCAGCACCGGCAGGAACTCGCGGTTGGCCAGGATCACCCGCGCGCTGCTGTGATTCAGCGTATAGGCGATCTGCTCCGGGGCCAGGCGAATGTTCACCGTCATCAGCACCGCGCCGATCATCGGCACGGCGAAGTAGCTTTCCAGATAGCGGTTGCTGTCCCAGTCCATCACTGCCACGGTGTCGCCGGGCTTCACGCCCAGGGACGTGAGCAGACCGGCCAGTTGGCCTATACGCGCCTGCAGCGTGCGGTAGTCGAAGCGGACGCTGTCGCCGTAGACGATTTCCTGATCGGGATTGATCGCCAGCGGTGTGTGCAGCAGCTGCTTGATCAGCAGGGGATAGGCGTAGGCGCTGGATTCGGCTTGGTCGGGGCTTGTAGCGAATGACATCTGAATACCCTGGTTGGCAGCGCGTCAGTGGCCGGAGACTGTGGGAATGGACAGCTGCGCGCGCTGCAACGGTGCTTCCGCGCGCGGCGTTGGCTGGATCAGCGCATCCTGCGGCAGGGCGTGTGCGGGATCTTCGAGGTGATCCCATACCTGGTCCATCGCCGCAAACATGTAGGGAAGCAGCGGCACATAGCGCTTGCGGTAATCCGGGAAAGCCAGCAACGAGTCGAAGTGCTGGCCATTGCTCACCCGCCAGTAGGCGATCTGCGCGCCAGCCTTGCGTGCAAGCGGCACATAGCGGTCGCTGGTCATGCTGATCGGCACCAGCCCGTCGTCGGTGCCATGGATGACCACGATTGGCAGGCCGCGACGCGGCGCCTTGGCGGCAGCGTCGGCGATGCCGGCGCGCACGCGCTTGGCATCGGCGCTGTCACCCAGGCCGAGTGCACGCAGGCAGTTCAGCCCGCGCAGCGGATCCTCCGCCGACTGGGCGGCATTGCCGTCCACCAGCACGACGCCGCTGCCCGGTGGAATGCCGCTGCCTTCGCTCCACCAGCTTGCACGCAGCTCGGCGCTGGCAGGAACAGGTTTGCCGTCCGCACCGACAGCGGAATAGCTGTAGGCGCAGGGGTGTTCGCCGGCACCGTAGCGACCATAGGCCGAGGCATAGGTCACCGCGATTGCACGCCACAGGTCGAAACCGGTCGAGAACGCACCGGCGCGCAGCGCGCCATCGCTGAGCCCGGCGTCGGCGAGTTGCTGGCGTGCCGACTGCGCCTGTGCGGCGGTGTCATCGCCTTGCACCAGTCCGGCCGATTTCAGGACGGCACAGCGCTGCGTCCATGCCGGTGCTGCCTGTGCCTGCACCGGCGGCTGCGGCAGATCATCCAGCGCAAGCAGCGCGCAGGGCATCAGCAGTGCGGATTGGGTGACGAAGTCGTAGAGCGGCGGGGCGCCGGCCACCGAGACATTCGGCTCGCCTGCGACCATCGCGTCGAACCAGTCGCCCTCGATCTCCGCTGCACGCAGTACCGCGCCACCGCCATTGGAAACACCTGCGCCCAGGGTGCGCGTATTGGCAGGGGTGAACGGTGCCGATTGCGGATAGGCGCGGTCCAGTGCCTGCAGGCCGAACTGCAGCGCCTGCAGCAGATGTTGGCCCCAGTCTGCTTCCGGGTTGTCACCGGAATGGGCGTGTTTGAAGGCGATGCCATGCGTGGCTTTGGCATCGGATGGAGCGAAGGCCAGTGCGCCTTGCGTCGCAGGCGTGCCGTCGGGCTGGAAGCCACTCCTGGCGTCCAGATCGTAATAGTCACTGCCGGTGCCTTTGTCGGTATAGGCGACTGCGCAGCCGTGAGCCAGGCCCCAACTGCCAGCAACCGAGATCGCGCCATAGATGCCGCGCGAGCCGGAGGAGGCTGCGGCTACCAGGCAGCGCTTTGCCGGATCGAAATTGTCGGGAACCTGCACCAGCACACGATGCGGCTGGCGGGCGCCGGGGATGCGCGCATAGGCCGAGAACTCCCGGCCCGGCGTAGCCTGAAGATTGCCGTAGACATCGCCGAAGCCGGCGCCAGGGGTAAGGTCGGCGATGCCGCGCCAGCTGCTCCAGATCGCGCGGCGGCGTGCTTCTTCGGCGGTCGGCTGGGCCGGACTGGCGAATGCCGGCGCGGCAGCGGCGCGCAGGCCGTCGAGTCCCAGGCCAGCGGTCAGCAGATCATCGCTGCCGCGGTGCTCGGTTTCGCGCCATTGCTCGAACGTTGGAGCCGCAGCACTCGCGGCGGGCTTGGCGGCAGTGGCGACGGAAACGCAGCCCAACAGCGGCAGCGCGGCGCAAAGCAGGGTAACGGGGCGGGGGATGTTCATTGCCACACACTAACAAGCCAGTGTGTATGTGCCAGCGTACCTAGGTACCCGTGCCCGGTAGCTGGCTAATTTGCTAACCTCGCCTGGACATGCCGACCCTGCTCATTGCCGACGACCACCCCTTGTTCCGCGCCGCCTTGCATCGCGCGGCCGAAGAGGCGGTTGATGACCTGCAGATCAGCGAGGCCGATTCGCTGGACAGCGTGCTGGAAGCGATCGAGAGCGAGCAGATCGACCTGATGCTGCTGGACCTGCATATGCCGGGCAACCATGGTCTTGCCGGTCTGGCGACGATCCGCGCCCTCCAACCCGGGCTGGCGATCATCATCGTCTCGGCCAATGAAGAGCCGCATGTGATCCGCCGCGCCATCGACCTTGGTGCTGCCGGCTACCTGCCCAAGAGCTCGGGGCTGGTGGACCTGCAGCAGGCCCTGCAGACCGTGCTCGATGGCGAGCGCTGGATACCGGCGATGCTGCGCGAAACCGTTGCCCGGGTTGCGCCCTTCAGCAAGGACGCCGATCTGGCTGCGCGCCTGTCCAGCCTGTCCGCGCACCAGTACAAGGTATTGAGCCTGGTCGCCGAAGGCCTGCTCAACAAGCAGATCGCCGATCGCCTTGGTGTGCAGCTGCGTACGGTCAAGGCGCATATGACCCGCATCATGGGCCGGCTGGGCGTGCGCAACCGCGCGCAGGCGATCCGCGTGCTGCACGAAATGGGCCTGAACGATCCGTCGCGGCAGATTGAAGAGACGCAGGACGCCTGATCCGCGATACGGCGCTGGCCGATCAACGGATCCGGCGGTGCCTGCTTCGGGTCAGCTTGCGACGGTGCTGCGCGTAGCCAGCAGATGGTTGATCGCCCAGCGCAGCGCCAGTGGCTTGAACGGCTTGTTCAATAGCGACAGCCCGACTTCGCGTACTGCCTCGCGGGTATCGCTGCCGGTATCGGCGCTGAGTATCACTGTCGGCCTTTGCCTGCGTGCGCCATCCAGGCGCTTCCACAGCTGGACGCCGGTGTCACCGTCGTCGAGGTGGTAGTCGAACAACCACAGGTCCGCTTCATGTGCGGACGCATCGATGTCCTTGCCGTCGCTGTACGCAATGACCTCGCAGCCCCAGGCCAGCAGCATCTGCCGCATCGCCTGCAGCGCATCGGCATCGTTGTCGACCACCAGCACCCGTGTGCCTTTGATGGTGCTGTTGCCGGCAGCCGGTGCTTCAATTCGCGAAGCCGGTGGCGGCGTTGCCCGCGACACCGTGATGGAGAACGCCGAACCGCGATTGACCACGCTGTGCAGTGCCAGCGGTGCGTGCAGCAGGTCGGCAATGCGGTGCGCAATCGCCAGGCCGAGACCCAGTCCTTGGCCATTGCTGCGATCACCGCGATGGAACTCCTCGAACACCACACTCTGTTGCTCCGGGGTGATACCGGGGCCGCTGTCATGCACGCCGATGGTCAGCGTGTCGCCATGGCGACGCACGCCGAGCAGCACGCCACCACTGCGGGTGTAGCGGATGGCGTTGGCGAGAAAGTTCTGCAGCACGCGGCGCAGCAACAGCGGATCGCTGTGTACCCAGACGCGGCTGCGCACGTAGCGGAACTGCAGGCCGCGCGCGGCCGCCAGCACGGCGAATTCCTGTGCCAAGGGATCAAGTACGGTCGACAAGGCGAACGGGCGCGGATCGGCGACCAGTCCACCGGCTTCCAGTCGCGATATGTCCAGCAGGCCAGACAGCAGATCATCGGTGGAATCCAGGGCGCCGCGGATCTGGCGCAGGAAGCTGTCCAGGAATTCCGATTCGATGTGCTGCGACATCGCATCGGTGAGCAGCTGTGCGGCGTGCAGGGGCTGGATCAGATCGTGGCCGACCGCGGTGAGGAAGCGGGTCTTGGCCACGTTCGCGCGCTCTGCTTCGTGCACGGCCTGTTCCAGCCGAGCGGTGCGGTCCTGCACGCGCAGCTCCAGGGTCTCGTTACTGCGCTTGAGCGCATCCTCGGCCATGCGGAAGGCGGTGACATCGGTGAAGGTGGCGACGTAGCCGCCGCCGGGCATCGGGTTGCCACGGATTTCGACGATGGTGTTGTCGGGGAAGATGCGTTCGGACAGATGCGGCGTGCCACGGCGCATATGCGCGATGCGACGGTTCAGCGCCTTGCCGACGTTGTCACCCGGGGCCTCGCCGATCTTCAGTTCGCCCAGCGCCCATGCGGTCAGGTTGGCGACCGGCTGCCCGACCTGCAGCAGTTCGGGCGGGAACTTGAACAGCGCGGCATAACGGCTGTTCCAGGCCACCAGCTGCAGCTGGGCATCAACCACGCTGATGCCCTGGCTCATGTTTTCCAATGCGGCTTCCAGCAGGCGCTGGTTGAAACGCAGTGCCTGCGTCGCTTCACCGACGGCGCGGGTAACCGCATCCAGCGGCGCAGCGCCGCCATCACGCGCGGCCTCGACCAGCAGCCGTGCCATGCCGGCGCCGACCACGGCGGTGAGTTCACGTTCGATGGCGGTGACCCGGTCGTCATCCAGCATCTGCCCGGCATGCCCGTCCATCAGCTGCCGTGCGCGTTCCTGGCCGAGGAAGCGGCCGGCGGTCTTGCGCAATGAGGCAGCGGCTACCGCATCGCGTTGCAGCGGTAGCGAAGGGCGGATCGCGCGTGACACCAGCGCAACGGTGATCAGGTTGACCGCCAGGCTGGCGCCCATGCTGATGGCGATGTGGCCGGGCTGCATGCGCAGCGAGAACAGCGCCAGCCAATGCAAACCTTCGCTGCCCACGGCTGGATCCGGTGCAGGTATCACCATCGGCAGCAATACCAGCCACAGCCAGACCAGCGAACCCAACACGATGCCGGCCATGATCGCGGGCGAGGGTGCGCGCGGCCGATACACCGCCAGCAGCACTGCCGGTGCCAGCTGCGACAGGGCGGTGAACGACATCAGCCCGAAATCGCTCAGCGCTTCGGTACCGCTCATCGCGCGGCTGTACAGCCACGACATCAGGAACACAGCGAGGATGCCGGCGCGACGGAAGGCCAGCACGCGCGGGCGCAGGTCGGCACCGGCATCGTTGCCGCCGCTGTTCATGCCGCCGAGCAGATGCGAACCAAAGCCGTGGTTGCCGAGCATGATCGACAAGGTCAGGCCGGACAGGATCATCATGCCGGTGGCTGCGCTCAGGCTGCCCAGGTAGGCAAGCAGCGCCAGCAGGTGGTGGCCGCGTTCCTGCGGCAAGGCCAGTACGTACAGATCCGGCGATACCGACGCCGGCAGTTGTGCAGCACCGGACAAGGCCATCGGCACCGACGGCAGGCCAATCAGCAGCAGGTAGAGCGGGAACAGCCAGCGTGCGGTCTTCAGATCAGAGGACTGGCGCAGCTCGACGACGCCGACATGGAACTGATGGGGCAGGGTGAATGCCGCCATCGCACCCAGCGCGACCATGGTCAGGAAATCGGGGATTACCGCTGGCGGCGGCAGATGCGCCATCTTCTCCAGCAACGGCGTGCCTGCCTGCTGCACGGATACCGCTGCATACAGGCCAATCGCCAGCAGTGCCGCGAGCTTCAGCAGCGACTCCAGGCCCAGCGCGACCACGATGCCGCGGTTGTGCTCGGTGGCAGAGGCCTTGCGCGCGCCGAACAGCATGGTGAAGGCCGCCATTGTCAGTGCGAACCAGAACGACACGTCCAGCTGCCAGCCGCTGGCGGCGAACTGGTCACCGAGCAGTGCGGCCAATCCCTGCCCAACGGCTTTGAGCTGCAGGGCGATGTAGGGAATGATGCCCAGCAGCGCCACCAGGGTGATGGTGATGCCCAAGCCTTGGTCGGTGCGCAGTCGTGCAACCACCAGGTCGGCGATGGTGGCGCTGTTGTGCTGTTTGGCCAGCCTGCCCAGGCGCGCGAGGAAGGGCAGGCCGAAGGCGAAGATCAGCGCCATGCCGATCAAGGTGGGCGGGATCGGGAAGCCCCATTGCACGCCCTGCGAAGCAGCGCCGTAATACGTCCACGCGGTGCAGTGCACGGCCAGTGACAGCGCATAGATGGCTGGCCAGATCCTGCCGAGGCGGTGGCCCTGGCGCTCGCCCCACAGGGCAACGCCGAACAGCAGCACGGTCCACGCGATGCAGGCGAACAGGACGATGGAGGGCGTCAACATCGCTCCAGTGTAGAGAGAACCGTGGCCGGCGTGCTGGATGCCGGCCGGTCGCTTGCCATGCAGGGACGCGTCAGGGCGCGATCACGATCAGTGACAGCTGCTCGGCGGCCAATGCCACCTCGCCGCCGGGCTGCAGTTCCACGCTCTTGTGCTGGGTCAGCAGCCACTGCCCGGGCTGGCGCGGCTCCAGTGAGATCAAGCGTGAGCGCACGCGGATGTCGGAGCCATTGGGAACCGGCGCCAGAAAGCGCACCTTGTTCAAACCGTAATTCAGCACGTGGGCGATGCCGGGAAAGCCGACCAGCGCCGCAACGTCCTCCTCGACGGTGAGCGAGAGCAGCAGGAAACCATGCGCGATGGTCGTCCCGCCCGGCAAACCGGCCTGCGCACGGGCCGGATCGACGTGAATCCAGTTGTGGTCACCGGTGGCCTCGGCGAAGGCATCGATGCGCGCCTGCGCGATGTGGGTGAACTTGCCAAGGCGTTCGCTTGCAGCCCACTGCTGCAGTGCCTGCAGGGCTTCTGGCAATTCCCTGGTCGTGTCACCGGCGCTCACGGAAGGCGTCCAAGCAGTGCCAGGATCGCATCACGCGCCTCAGGCTCGGACAACGTCGGTGCGTGACCAACATCCGGCACGACGACCAGGCTGGCGTTTGGCGACGTAGCCGCCATCTGCTGGGCAACATCGGTAGGCAGGATATCGGACAGCGCACCGCGGACCACCAGCACCGGCACCCGTGAGGTCAGTCCGCGCACCGCGCGCCACAGCACCGGCCGCAACAACCACAGCACCCACGGCCGGGTGGTGCGGATGATGGCCGGGTCATAGTCCAGTTCCAGCAGGCCGTCGTCGCGCTGGCGGAAGCTGCGCGAGGCCATCGCCCGCCAGTCCTCCGCGGTGAAACGCGGGAAGGATGCCTTGCCGATGGATTCGGCGTAGGCAGCTGCCTGCTCCAGATCCATCGGTGGCAGCGGCTTGCCGGCGTACTTGCCGATCCGCGCCAGGGCTTCGCGTGGCACCTTGGGGCCGGCGTCGTTGAGCACGGCTGCTGCGATCAGCTCCGGTGCGCGCGAGGCCAGGGTGATGGTGACCAGCACACCCAGCGAGGTGCCGATGAACACCGCCTTGGCGATGTTCTGCGAACGCAGCAGCGCCACCATGTCGTCGGCGTAGGTGCGCGGGTTGTAGCTGCTTGGGTCGGGCGCACGTGCCGAACCCGCACGGCCACGCAGGTCGACCGCAAGCACGCGCCAGCCGACCGCGGTCAGCGTCTCGGCCAGTGCGTCGAAGTCAGCGGCATTGCGGGTCAGGCCGGGAATGCAGACCACCGTGCCGCAGGGCGATTGCCCCGCGGCCGGTGCATGGTCGCGCGCGTGCAGGCGCAGGCCATCGTTGCTGCTCCAGTACAGATCATCGTAAGACTGGGTCATGCAGGTGTTTCCTAGAAATCGTAGCGGACGCTGAGACTGTACTGGCGCGGCGGGCCATAGAAACCGATCAGGGTGCCGACCGCCGGAATGTTGTAGCCGGTGGTGCGGTATTCCTTGTCCGCCAGGTTGGTGCCCTGCAGCGAGAAGGTCCAGGCGTCATTGAGCTTCCAGATCACGCCGGCATTGACCAGCCCGTAGCCGTCCTGCTTGATCACCGGGCTCAGGTCGGTGGTCGGCCACACTTCGCTCTGGTAGCTGTAGCCCACACGGGCGGACAGGTTGCTGCCATTGGCCAGCTCGGTGCGGTATTCCACGTTCAGCGCACCCGAGAAATCCGGCGCATTGGTGAACTTCATCTGGTCGGCGACGTTGACGCCACGGTCCATGTACTCGTCGTACTTGGTGTCCAGCCAGGCCAGGTTGCCGGAGATCAGCCAGTTGGCGGTCGGCAGGTACTGGTATTCGATTTCCAAGCCGTTGACGGTGCCCTTGCCGGCATTGGTGAAGTCGCCGAAGAAGGCATCGTTGACGCCGTCGCCATTGGTGTCGATGCCGGTGAACACCGACAGCTGGATGTCCTTGTACTTGTTGTGGAAGGCCGACAGATTCAGGAACAGGCGCGAATCCAGGAAGCCCATCTTGCTGCCGATCTCGAAGCTGTCGACGGTCTCGTCATCGAACGGCTCGGCCGAGCGCGGTACGGCCACGGCATTGGCGCGGATGTTGTAGCCACCGGACTTGAAACCACGCGTCGCCAGGCCATAGACCATGATGTCCGGGGTGATCTGGTAATCCAGCGACACCTTCGGCGAGACGTTCTTGAAGTTGGTGGTCTTGTCGAAATCGGCGGCAACCGCGATCGGGCGGCTGAAGGTCGCGTCCGAGTAGAAGCGGTTCAATACGATGGCGCGCTTGTCCTCGTCGGTATAGCGGGCGCCGATATCGAGCTTGAGTTTGTTGGTCAGGTCGAAGGTCCAGTCGGCATACAGCGCGATGCTGTCGGTCAGCACCTTGCCGCGGGTATCGCCGAACTGCAGGTTGAAGAAGTTGTTGCGGATCTGGCCGCCTGCTTCACCACTGAACTGGTACAGGCCAACCACACCGCGTACACGGCCGCCGGCGTCGTAGTTCAACTGCAGCTCGTTGCTGACCTGGTTGTCCTCGTAGAAGCCGCCGACATCGGCCAGCTTGACCGGCGTGGTGTCGAAGTCGATGTTGGAGTGGCTGTCCGATTCGCGCTTGGCGACCACGTACTTCAATGCAATGTCGTCGTTCGGACGCCAGTTCACCGTGGCCGAGGCGCCCTTGGTCTCGACGCTGTTGAGGTTCTGCATGCCCGAGCGGATGTCGTAGCGGTCATCCATCGGCGGGTAGGCCGGGGTGAACGGGTTCGGTGCCAGCATCTTCGAGCCACGCATGCCGGACTGGTCGTCGATCCAGTCCAGCGCGAACTGCACGTCGAAGTCGTCGCCTGCATAGGCGCCCAGGTTCAGGCGTGCGGCATTGATCTGTTTGTCGCTGATCGGCTGGCCGTTGTAGGTGTTCTCGCCGAAGCCGTCGCGGTTCATGCTGGCCACGGCGATGCGCCCGCGCAGGCCGCTGTCGGCGCCGCCCAGCGGGCCGCCGATGGCCGCCTTGGCATCCAGCTGGTTGTAATTGCCGGCGGTGATCTGGGCATAGCCCTCGACCTGCGTGGGCAGGCCGCGCGAGATGTACTTGATCGCGCCACCAATGGTGTTCTTGCCGTACAGCGTGCCCTGCGGGCCGCGCAGTACTTCGATGCGCGAGACGTCGAACACGTCCAGCAGGGCACCCTGCGGGCGCGCGATGTAGACGTCGTCCAGGTAGATGCCCACGCCCGGGTCCGCGCCCCAGGTGGGATCGGACTGGCCGACGCCGCGGATGTAGGCGGTGACCGTGCTGCTGGCGCCACGCGCTGCGTAGATGGTCAGGTTGGGTACCTGCGCGTCGAGATCGGCGATGTCCTGCACGTTGAACTTGTCCAGCGCTTCGGAGGTGAAGGCGGTGACCGCGACCGGTACTTCCTGCAGGGTTTCCTCGCGCTTGCGCGCGGTGACGGTGATGCTGTCCAGGTTGGTGGCCGAAGCGGCCTTGCCCTCCGTCGCCGCAGCCGGTTGTGCTTCCTGTGCCAATACCGGCCCGGAGGCCAACAGCGCGCCGATCATCAGGCTCAAACAATTCCGCTTCATTCGGTCCTCCCCAGGCAAGTGCGTTGTAGATGGCCGCATGCCACCCTCGGAGCCAAGGCTAGCGACGCAGGTGTGCACCAGCGAGTGGACCTAGGTCCAGTCGGCAGCGGCCATCAGATCAGGATACTGGGCGCCTCTCCACTCGGAAGCGCCGTATGTCGTTACTGATCGTACTTGCAGCGCTGGGCTTCCTCATGCTGGTGGCCTACCGCGGTTACAGCGTGATCCTGTTCGCGCCCATCGCCGCACTCGGCGCGGTGCTGCTGACCGACCCGTCGCTGGTGGCACCGATGTTCACCGGCTTGTTCATGGACAAGATGGTCGGCTTCCTGAAGCTGTATTTCCCGGTGTTCCTGCTGGGTGCGGTGTTCGGCAAGCTTATCGAGTTGTCCGGCTTCTCCAAATCGATAGTCGGTGCGGCGATTCGGCTGTTCGGCCCGCAGCGGGCGATGCTGTCGATCGTGCTGGTATCGGGCCTGCTCACTTACGGCGGTGTTTCGCTGTTCGTTGTGGTGTTCGCGGTCTACCCGTTCGCTGCCGAGATGTTCCGCCAGAGCAACATCCCCAAGCGGCTGATTCCAGCGACGCTGGCGGTGGGCGGTTTCAGCTTCACCATGGATGCGCTGCCGGGTACGCCGCAGATCCAGAACATCATTCCGACCACGTTCTTCGGCACCGACACCTGGGCCGCGCCTGTGCTCGGCATCCTCGGCAGCATCTTCGTGTTGGCGGTGGGCATGGCTTACCTGGAGTGGCGCCGTCGCGTTGCCGCGCGCAATGGTGAGGGCTATGGCGACCCGGCAACGCTGGTCAACGAGCCGGTGCCATTCACTGGTACCAACCTTGCGCATGCCGGGATCGCGGTATTGCCATTGTTGCTGGTGTTCGTCTCGAACAAGTTGTTCACCCTGGGCATCCCGCACTGGTACGGCGCCGAGCACAGCTTCGTGCCTTCCATCCTCGGCAAATCCGCACCGGTGGTGCAGGAGGTGCCGAAGATCGCTGCGATCTGGGCAGTGGAGGGTGCGCTGCTGGTCGGCATCCTGTCGGTGATGCTGTTGGCGTGGCGGCCGGTCGTGACCCAGTTTGCCGATGGCACCAAGACCGCGATCAGTGGCGCCTTGTTGGCAGCGATGAACACCGCCTCCGAGTATGGCTTTGGCGCGGTGATCGCCGCATTGCCGGGTTTCATGGTGGTGGCCAATGCCTTGGGTTCGATCAAGGATCCGCTGTTGCATGAGGCGGTCACGGTCACGGGATTGGCAGGTGTCACCGGCTCGGCCTCGGGCGGCATGAGCATCGCCCTGGCGGCGATGTCGGAGACCTTCATCGAGAACGCGCAGGCGGCCGGCATTCCGATGGAAGTGCTGCACCGGGTTGCGTCGATGGCCTCTGGCGGCATGGACAGCCTGCCGCACAACGGTGCCGTCATCACCTTGTTGATGGTGACCGGGCTGACCCATCGCCAGGCCTACAAGGACATTTTCGCTGTGACCATCATCAAGACCCTCGCGGTGTTCGTGGTGATCGGCATCTATTACGCCACCGGCTGGGTTTGACAGCGGCGTCGCAACACCCTCTGGAAGGCTGGTCCACGAGGATTTCCGGTACGACTTCATCCACGACTCACGCATGAGGATCTGGCTATGAAATCTGGAATCGTTTCAATCAAGGCAGCTCTACTGTTGCTGTGCAGCTGGCTGGCGGCGGGTAGCGCGGTTGCGCAAAGCACTGCAGGCCATTGGGATTTTGGTGTGTACGGCAACCTTTTTGGCGCCCGTGAGTACCAGGTGTGGGTGCCGGCGGGCTATGAGGCAAGCAAGCCATTGCCGGTGCTGCTGGTACTGCACGGCTGCGTCAACGGGCCCAACCTGATGGGCGAAGCCTCCGGCTTCAATGATGTTGCCGATGTCGAGGGCTTCATCGTGGTCTATCCGCGGCAGAACGTTACCTCCAACCCGACGCGCTGCTGGAACTGGCAGCTGCCGATCAACCAGGCACGCGGCAGCGGTGAGGCTTCGATCCTGGCCGGAATCGTCGATGCGGTGAAGGCCGGCTATGCCGTCGATCCGCGCCGGGTCTATGTCACTGGCATTTCCGCCGGCGGTGCGATGACCTCGATCATGCTGGCCTGCTATTCGGACGTGTTCGCTGCCGGTGCCATCCATTCCGGCGGCATGTACAAGGGCGCTACCACCATATCTGGCAGCGCCTATGCGTTGTTGGCGGGCAGCATCTATTCGCCGGAGAGCAATGGCAAGCTTGCCTGGCAGTGCTCGGGCTCGCCATCGCCGCGCCCGTTGCCGGTGCTGGTGTTCCATGGCAGCGCCGATGCCACGGTCAATCCGGTCAACGGCCAGCAGGCGGTGCGTCAGTTCCTGCAGACCAATGACCTGGCCGATGACGGCGTGGACAATGATTCGGTCAAGTATGTGCCGACCAGCACCGTTGCTGGCCAGGTGCCGGGCGGACGCGCGTACACGGTCAAGAACTACACCTACGGTGGCAAGACCCTGGTCCAGGACTATCTGGTGCATGGCATGGGCCATGCGTGGAGCGGCAGCACCTCTGGCTTGCCCTTCACCGATCCAAAGGGGCCGGACGCGACCGTGATCACCTGGTTGTTCCTGAAAGACCACCTGCGTTGAGCGCAAGCACGCACTGAGTGAAGTGCAACCATCGCCAGCGCGGATGCCGACTGCATTCGCGCTGGCGTATCGCTGCATTGACGTGTGCGCTGCCAATGCCATCGAATTGAAACCTTGTGAAGTGATGATCTGCGCGCCTCATGCCGCGCAGTCAGCCCTATCCAGGCTGAGCGCAATCATCAACTGCCAACCAAGGCCATTCCATGCAGCGTCACCGCACCACTTCTGCAGTTACCCGCGTTACCCATGACTTTCCGCGTCGTTCGCTGCTGGCCCAGGCCTGCGCATTGTTGATCCTGCCTTTGGCCGCACAGACCGCACTTGCCCAGGATGCCGCGCCGGCCGAGGCGCGCAGCGCCGCCACGGCGCTGGATACCATCACCGTCACCGCCGAGCGCCGCGAACAGAACCTGCAGGACGTGCCGGTGTCGGTGGGCGTTGTGCAGGGCGAAGCCCTGCGCAGCTATGCCGAAGGTGCGGACGATACGCTGCTGGCGCTGTCTGGCCGCGTGCCCAGCTTCTATGCCGAGACCACCACCGGGCGCATCTTCCCGCGCTTCTACATCCGTGGCCTGGGCAACATCGACTTCTACCTCGGTGCCTCGCAGCCGGTCTCCATCATCCAGGACGACGTGGTGCTCGAGCATGTAGTGCTCAAGTCCAACCCGGTCTACGACGTGGACCAGGTCGAGGTGCTGCGCGGCCCGCAGGGCTCCTTGTTTGGCCGCAACACCACCGCCGGTATCGTCAAGTTCGACACGGCCAAGCCCAGCCAGGACCCGAGTGGCCGGGTCAACGTGAGCTACGGCAGTTACAATACCGTCGCCATCGACGGCGGCATGGGCGGCGCGATCAACGACGTGCTGTCCTACCGCGTGTCCACCCTGTACCAGCACCGTGACGATTGGGTGGACAACACCTATCGCGGCCCGAGCGCCGACGGCACGGTGACGCCGAAGAACGACACCATGGGTGGCTACGACGACCGCAACCTGCGTCTGCAGCTGCTGTACAAGCCGAATGAACAGTTCTCGCTGCTCGGATCCGTGCATACCCGTGACTATGAAGGCACCTCCACCCTGTTCCTGCGCAATGCGCTGGTGAAGGGCAGCAACCGCGTCGATGTGCCGCGTGACAAGGTCGCCTTCGATGAGGCAGACAACAACCCGCAGGCCTACAAGACCCACGGTGGCTCGCTGAAGGCCACTTATGACTTCGGCAACACCACGCTGACCTCGATCAGCGCCTACGAGACCACCTCCGGCTACAGCCGTGGCGATACCGACGGCGGTGCCGCGGCGAACTATCCGGTCAATGGCCTGCCCAACGGCTATGGCCAGTCGATGGGCCAGGTACAGGACCTGGACCAGTTCACCCAGGAGCTGCGCCTGGCCTCCAATGCCACCGATCCACTGTCGTGGCAGGTTGGCGCGTTCTACTTTGACGGTCGCGACACCACCGATTTCTACCAGCGCGCCTGGTTCCTCAACGCACCGGCACGCAATCCCAACAACTGGGTGCGCCTGCGCAACATCAATACCTCGTGGGCAGGCTTCGGCCAGGTGAGCTGGAAGGCCACGGATGCGTTGACCTTGACCGCGGGTGTCCGCGCGACCAAGGACGAGAAAAGCACGCGCCTGCTGAAGACCGCCGATACCGCTGCCGGTCTGGTGACCTACAAGGGACGCCACAACGTCGAGATGTCGGACACCCAACCGAGCTGGGACCTGAGCGCGATGTATGAGGTCAGCCCGGAGTTGAGCCTGTACGCACGCGTTGCACGTGGCTTCCGTGGCCCGACCATCCAGGGCCGCTCGGCGGTATTCAATGCCGATTTCACCACTGCCGATTCGGAAACCATCCTGTCCTGGGAAGCCGGCATCAAGAGCAGCCTGTTCGACAACCGCCTGCGTCTGAATGTCAGTGGCTTCACCTACACGGTCAACGACATCCAGCTCAACGGCAATGACTCCAACGGCAACGGCGTGTTGTTCAACGCGGACAAGGCGCGTGCCTATGGTCTGGAAGCCGACATGGATTGGCGCCCGATCCCGAACCTGTCGCTGACTGCCGGCTTGAGCCTGCTGCACAGCGAGATCCAGGACAAGCGCGTCTATGCGCAGGTCTGCGCGTTGAATGGTGTGGTGGTGTGTACGGTCAACGACCCGACGATCAAGATCGGCAGCAATGTCTACGCCCAGATCGACGGCAACCCGTTGCCGAACGCACCCAAGTACAACCTGAACCTGGCCGCGCGTTACGACATTCCGGTGGGTGATGATGGCGCGGTGTTCTTCGCCACCGATTGGAACAAGCAGGGCGAAACCCAGTTCGTGCTGTACGACAGCAAGGAGTTCTATTCCAAGGGCAACTTTGAAGGTGGCCTGCGCGTTGGCTATACCGGCGGCTACGGTGCCTGGGAAGTGGCGGCGTTCGCCCGTAACATCACCAACGAGAAGAACCTCAAGGGTGTGATCGAGAACTACATGGCGGCGGTTTACAACGATCCGCGCATCATCGGTGTTTCGTTCAACTACAACTGGCGTTGAGCCGCTTCAGCTTTGCTTGGAGCCCCTCTCCCGCGAGCGGGAGAGGGGTTGGGGTGAGGAGGGCGGCGCGTAGTGCCGTGCAGTTTCGCTTTGCCTCGACATGCAGCAGGCGAAGCAGGAGCTACAAGCCAAAAGCCGCCCTCATCCGCCCCTTCGGAGCACCTTCTCCCGTAAACGGGAGAAGGGAAAAGCCCAAAGCCCAAAGCCCAAAGCCCAAAGCCCAAAGCCCAAGCCAAAGCCAAAGCCAAAGCCAAAGCCGGCTCCGTATGCCTGATCAGGCCATCCCTGCACCCACGGTCGCCCGAATCGGGATCCCCGTCGGATCAAACTCCTCCAGGCAGAACACATTCACCCCGTAGTAGTCCGGGGTGACCCGCTTGCGGTGGAACGGATAGATGCCGCAGGTGCCGCAGAAATAGTGGTGCGCGGTCAGGGTGTGGAACTGGTACTCCACCAGCGCCTCCTGCCCGGACAGCAGCTCGAACGCGGATTCATGCACTTTCACCATCAGTGCGTTCTTGCGCCGGCAGATCGAGCAATCGCAGGTGGTGAGTTCCGGGAAGTCGGTTTGAATGCGGAAGCTGACAGCGCCGCAATGGCAGCTGCCCTGGTAAGTCTGCAGGGGGCGGTGGGACACGCGTATCTCCAGAAACAAAATGAGCGCCTAGGCAAGGCTTGGATCATACTCAGCCCATCATCGGACGGGTGGGGAGAGGGTGATGCGCGCATTCCTGAGAGGCTTGCTGGCGGTGGTGCTGGGCTTGATCGTCGGCAGTGCGGTGAACATGGGGCTGATCCTGCTCGGCGGGCATCTGGTGCCACCACCGGCCGGTACGGACACCAGTACGACTGAAGGCCTGCAGGCCGCAATGCCCTTGTTCGAGGCCCGTCACTTCCTGTTTCCTTTCCTTGCCCACGCACTGGGTACGCTTGCAGGCGCGCTGTTGGCAACCTGGATTGTCGGGCGCAGCAGCAAAGTGCCGGCCCTGCTGATCGGCTTGCTGTTCCTGGCCGGTGGCATCGCCAGCTGCTTCATGTTGCCAGCACCGCGTTGGTTCGAGGTGCTGGACGTGCTGCTGGCCTACATCCCGTTCGCCTGGTTGGGCTACCAGATTGCAAAAAAGCCCAGGATTGTAGGAGCGGCGTAAGCCGCGAAGCTGATGATCCAAACGCAAAGCTTCAGTTGCAATTGCAGGTGTTGGCCTGTCGGTTCCGGTACGAGCTTCGCGGCGTTCGGCGCGGCGACAACGCCCCCCGGCCACGCCGGGCCGGCACCC
>NZ_JASCOR010000088.1 GCF_029959445.1 Stenotrophomonas sp. PS02298
CGCCGCGAACCCGATGTTGTGGGAGCGGCGTCAGCCGAAGCTGGTGCGTCATCAGGTTGCCTGTTTGGCCGCAGCCGGAGCAATTCCAGCTTCGCGGCTGACGCCGCTCCTACAAGCGACCATCGGCAACTGCCACGTCAGGGTTGCTCGACGCCATCGGCGGCGGGGAGGCGGGTGATGCGCAGCGTTGCCATCATGCCCAGCGGCTCGGGGGCCGACTGGGCATCGCTGGCCGGTAGCTGGATCGCCTGCTGGGTGATGTCGGCGAAGCTGCGGACCTGGTACAGCACGTCCAGCCCGTGTTGGGCGTCGGCTGCGAGGCGGGCATCGCCGCGGCGATTGGACGGATTCCTGCGTGCAGGCTGATAACCGGGCAGTTGCCGGACAAGCTCCTCGGTGGGCGCGGCGAAGTCACCGATGATCAGCGACGGCAGGCCATCAGCGGTGGCGTCCATCCATGAGCGCAGGTCGGCAGCCTGATGGCCGCGTGCGACCGGACTGTTGTCGCCAGGGCACATGCTGGCGGCGTAGATGTTCAGTTGCGCCTGTTGCAGCTGCAGGCGCTGCATGCCCGCGGCGGTCGGGGCGTCGTCACCGTGCAGCAGGGTGATGCCATCCTGCTGTGCCTGCAGGCGGGTCAGCACCGCATTGCCGCGGCGCACTGGTTGGCTGGGGCGGTCGGCGCTGACGAAATCACAGCTGTATTTGAGGCGGCTGCCCAGCCAGCAGGCAGGGTTGGGGGTGTTGGCCAGCTGGCGCACGTCCTGTACCACGATCACGTCCGGCCGCAGGTCCTGGATCAGTGCGGCGATCCGGTCGCGCTGGCCAGTCCAGATCTCACCACTGTCGGGGAGACGCAGGTTGGCTACCTTGATGACCGGCAGCACCGGCTCAGCCATGACGCCAAATGACAGGACAAGCAGTCCAAAACAACCCCAGCGCAGCATTGCAACGCCTCAAAGTGAGGAGCTGTCATGCTAAAGCTTTGTGCGTGGAAGGGATGTGCATGGCCCAGCAGTCAGGTTTTGCTGGTGCAGGCGGTAGGTATTTTGCTGGGGTGAACCGGTCTTGCGGGCGGCATGATGCGTTACGCTTGCAACCTTTGTATTCACGGATCGCCCGCAGATGACGACCAACGACGTGGCAGCAGCCCCGGACCCCAAGGCAAAGATGCCGCGCCAGATCGGCTACATCATCGGTAATGAGGCGTGCGAACGCTTCAGCTTCTACGGGATGCGCAACATCCTGGTGCAGTTCCTGATCACCTCGTTGCTGTTGCAGGAGATCACCGCCGAAGGCCGTGCTGGCGAGGCGAAGGACATCATGCACAGCTTCATGATCGGCGTGTACTTCTTCCCGCTGCTCGGTGGCTGGTTGGCCGACCGCTTTTTCGGCAAGTACCACACCATCCTCTGGTTCAGCCTGATCTACTGTGTCGGCCATCTGTGCCTGGCGCTGTTCGAGGGCAACCGCCAAGGCTTCTTCCTGGGCTTGGGGCTGATCGCCTTGGGTGCAGGTGGCATCAAGCCACTGGTGGCCTCTTTCATGGGCGACCAGTTCGACCAGGGCAACAAGCACCTGGCCAAGATCGTGTTTGACGCGTTCTACTGGATCATCAATTTCGGCTCGCTGTTCGCCTCGCTGCTGATTCCGCTGGCGCTGAAGAACCTCGGCCCGCAGTGGGCGTTCGGTATTCCCGGCATCCTGATGTTCGTGGCCACCTTCGTGTTCTGGCTGGGACGCAAGCGCTACGTGCTGGTGCCGTTGCCGCCCAAGGACCCGCATTCCTTCGCCAACGTGGTGCGTACCGCGCTGCTGGCACAAGCCCCGGGCCAGGGCCGGATGGGTCTGGTGGTGGCGGTGTTGGGCGTGGTGCTGGCGCTGGCTTCGTTCGCGTTGGTGCCCAGCCTGGGCATCGTGATCTGCCTGTGTCTGGCGCTGGTCTCGGTGCTGGCCGGTATTGGCGGCGGCACCATGCTGCAGCTGGACCGCGCCCGCGGCGTGCACCCGGAGGCGGCTGTCGAGGGCGTGCGTTCGGTGCTGAAGGTGCTGGTGATCTTTGCCCTGACCACCCCGTTCTTCTCCTTGTTCGACCAGAAGGCCTCGACCTGGGTGCTGCAGGGCCAGCAGATGAACATGCCCAGCTGGTTCACGGCCTCGCAGATGCAGGCGCTCAACCCGCTGCTGGTGATGATCCTGATCCCGTTCAACAATCTGGTGCTGTACCCGGCGCTGCGTCGCTTCGGCTTCGAGCCGACCGCGCTGCGGCGCATGACCGCTGGTATCGCCTTCAGTGGCCTGGCCTGGATCGTGGTGGGTGGCATCCAGGTGGTGATGGACGGTGGCGATGCCATGTCGATCTTCTGGCAGGTGCTGCCATATGCGCTGCTGACCTTCGGTGAAGTGCTGGTCTCGGCCACCGGTCTGGAGTTCGCCTACAGCCAGGCACCGGCATCCATGAAGGGTGTGGTGATGAGCTTCTGGAACCTGACCACCACCATCGGTAACCTGTGGGTGCTGCTGTCTAACGCGGCGGTGCGCAACCACGCGGTCACTGACCGTATTGCCAGTACCGGTCTGAGCGAAACGGCGTTCCTGATGTTCTTCTTCGCTGGCTTTGCCTTCATCGCGGCGCTGGCGTTCGGTATCTACGCACGCCGTTACAAGATGGTCGACAACTACCGGGCGGTTTGAACATGCAAGGACCGATAACCCTGATCCTGATCGCCATCACCGCGCTGGTGTCGTGGATGGCGTTCAACAACCGCAAGCTGGCTGATCGGCTGATCCTGTGGCCGCCGGCGATCGACAAGCACAAGCAGTACGACCGGCTGGTGACCTACGGGTTCATCCATGCTGACTTCGGCCACCTGTTGTTCAACATGGTGACCCTGTATTTCTTCGGCCGCTCGATCGAGGTCATCATGCTCGGCACCACCGGGCAGTGGTGGGTCTATCCGCTGTTCTACCTGTCGGCGCTGGTGGTATCGATCCTGCCGACTTACCTGAAGAACCAGAAGAATCCGAACTATTTGAGTCTGGGTGCTTCAGGCGCGGTGTCGGCTGTGCTGTTTGCCTACATCCTGATCGCGCCGTGGAAGTTGATCCTGGTGATGTTCATCCCGGCGCCGGCCATTCTGTATGCCGCGTTCTATGTCGGCTACAGCATCTGGATGGACAAGAAGGGCGGGGACAACGTCAATCACAGCGCGCACCTTGCCGGTGCCGCTTTCGGTGTGATGTTCATGCTGATCATGGAGCCGGAGCTGCTGCAGCACTTCCTGCAGAGCCTGATGAATCCCACTTTCCGCTTCTGAGCGGAGGAGAGGGAGCTGGGGGCTGTATCGCCCCTCGTGCCAGGGGCCGCGCGCATCGTGTCGTCGCGGCCCCGTTTCGTTCTGGCAGCTGCGCCCTGGGCGCGCCGCGCGTGTGAACGCTGGTGGCAGGCTCAGGTGGCGTAGCTGTCGAGCAGGCGCGAATAGACTTCGTTGTCGATCTTCTTGAATTCCCAGCCACTGGTATCGCCGGCGACGGCCAGCTGGAACAGGCCCTCCAGCAGGGTGGAGTCATGGTCGTTGGACGGGATCTGCATCGTGCGGTCGTTGTCGAACACGGTACACCTCGACTGTCAGCTATTGTTTTATGGGTAAACCCAGCAATTCCCGTGCCAGCGTTTGAGACGCATTCCATGCTTTGATGGCGGTGGCGCTGCTGGCGCCGATGTCGGAAAGTGACGCAAAGTGGCGCTTCCGACTGGTAGCTCGCGTCATCACATCGCTTTCACCAAGTCCACCGCGTTCCGCAGGAGTCCTCATGAGCTTGAGCAAACCACCAATTCCAGATATCGAACATGACGCGGCTGCAAACCGCTTCCAGACCCTGGTTGATGGTCAGCGCGCGGTGCTGGATTACGAACTGGATGGCGGTGTGATGGTCATCACCCATACCGGGGTGCCCGAGGCCATCGGCGGGCGTGGCATTGCCGCGGCATTGACCCGGTTCGCGCTGGAGCATGCACGCGTTGCAGGCTGGAAGGTCATACCCGCCTGCGCCTATGCCGCAACTTTCATGCAACGTCATGGCGAATATGCAGACCTGCTGGGATAATTCGCTGGCATGGCCAAGCCCGACCGGGCGGCCGCACACACCTCCAAGGGATCAAAGGGCATGAACAGGTTGGTACGGGGATCGTCTGCCGCAGCGGTATTGCTGCTGGCATTGGCTGGTTGCAAGCAGGATGAGCAAGGTGCGCCGGTCGCACCGGCCGCGGAACCGGTGCAGGCACCGGTTGCGGTCGCACCTGCGGCAGCTGATCTGCGCGATGTGATTGAAAACACCCCAAGCTATGTCATTGGTATCAGCTACCCACCGGCAGCCGCCAAGTACCCGGGTCTGGCCAATGCACTGAGCGATTATGCAGGCCATGCCAAGGCTGACCTGTTGAAGTCGGTGTCCGAGCTGGGCAATGACAAGCCCACAGCCCCGTATGAACTGTCACTGGCCTTCGACATGCTGGTGGAATCACCGGCGGTTGTCGCGGTTTCCGCCGATGGCAGCAGCTACACCGGCGGCGCCCATGGCCAGCCGTTGGTAGCCCGTTTTGTATGGCTGCCCGAGCAGCAGCAACTGCTCAAGGCAGAAGACCTGATCACCACGACCAAGGGCTGGCAGGCGATCAGTGATTTCACCGAGGACAAGCTGCTGGAGCAGGCCACCGTGCGTGCCCAGGGCGAGGACATGTCGCCGGAAGAGCAGCAGGCCCAGGTCCGCAACCTGTCCAAGATGATCGACGAAGGCACCACCGCCGACGCCACCAACTTCGGTCAGTTCCAGCCGGTGCTGGACGCGGCCGGCAAGATTTCGGCGCTGCGCTTCGTGTTCCCGCCCTACCAGGTGGGTCCGTACTCGGATGGCACGCAGACGGTGGATGTGCCGGCGGCGGTGTTGTTGCCGCATGTGGCGGCGGCTTACCAGGGGCTGTTCGCACGCCCCTGAAAAACAGGAGGTCAGTGATGGATGCAGGGCTGCAACGACGTGTGGAAGCACTGCTGCAGGAGGCCGATATCATCCCCGGCGGTGACAGGCCGCAGGACCTGGACATCCTCGACCCGCGCTTCTATGCGCGGGTGCTGGCCGAAGGCTCGCTCGGTCTGGGCGAGAGCTACATGGAAGGTTGGTGGCAGGCGCATTCGCTGGATGGCCTGCTCACCCACCTGCTGGATGCGCGACTGGACGAGCGCGTGCACGGCAGCGGCGAAGTCTGGGATGCGCTCAAGGCCAAGCTGTTCAACCTGCAGAGCGGGCAGGGCAGCTACGAGGTCGGCAAGCGGCATTACGACCTGGGCAACGACCTTTACCGGGCCATGCTTGGCAAGCGGCTGGTCTACAGCTGCGGATACTGGCGCAATGCCAGTACTCTGGACGACGCGCAGGAAGCCAAGCTCGAACTGATCTGCCGCAAGCTCGGCCTGCAGCCGGGTATGCGCGTGCTGGATATCGGCTGTGGTTGGGGCGAGGCACTGAAGTTCGCGGCCGAGCGTTATGGCGTGCGCGGCGTTGGCGTAACCATCTCGCAGGAGCAGGCCGCGTTTGCCCGTGAACTGTGTGCCGGCCTAGCGGTCGAGATACGCCTGCAGGACTACCGCGAGCTGGACGAGCGCTTCGACGCCGTGTTCTCGGTGGGTATGTTCGAGCACGTCGGGGTCAAGAATTACCGCAGCTACTTCGAGGTCGCCCGGCGCTGCCTGGGCGAGCAGGGATTGTTCCTGCTGCACAGCATTGGTACCAATGTCAGCCGCGACCGCACCGACCCGTGGATCGCCAAGTACATCTTCCCCAACTCGATGCTGCCCTCGGCCGCGCAGATCACCCATGCGATGGAGGGGCTGTTCGTGCTGGAGGACTGGCACAACTTCGGCACAGACTACGACCGTACCCTGCAGGCGTGGCGCGACAACGTCGAGGCGGCGTGGGAGCAGTTGGACGCGCGCTACGACGAGCGCTTCCGGCGCATGTGGCGTTTCTACCTGGCCGCGTCGATGGCGACCTTCCGCACCCGCCACTCGCAGCTCTGGCAATTGTTGCTGTCGCCGCGCGGGGTTCGCGAGGGTTATCTGGCGCCACGCTGAACGCGGAACACTGTAACTGCAAAACTGTTTTAGAAGTTTATATTACATATGTGTATTATCTGCCTCATTCCTCGATGAGCCGGATAGCCCATGAGCAGTTTCGACGCGACCGAAACCCGGATTGATGCCACCTGCGCCCGCTGGCCGGGTTTCCCGCGTGAGCCGGCGGTGCTGGTGCGCCTGGTCAAGGGCATCTACAAGACCGTCCATGACCGCGCTAATGCCGTGCTGCGTGATTTCGACCTGAGCCACGCCGAGTACAACATCCTGATGATGTTGTACGGCACCCCGGATCACCCGCTGACGCCGTCGGAACTGGCCGAGGCCGCCACTGAGAAGTCGGCCAACATCACCCGGCTCACCGACCAGCTGTGCAACAAGGGCCTGCTGGAGCGGATTCCGGACACCAATGACCGCCGCAAGCTGGGGCTGCACCTGACCGACAAAGGCCTGGCTTGCATCCAGAGCCTGCTGCCGAAGATGGCCGAACTGCTGGTTCTGCAGGTACAGGGCCTGGATGAGAGTGAGCAGCACCAGCTCGAACGACTGCTGAAAAAGATGCTCGATGGTATCGAGGCCATCTGAGTACGCCATGTCTGCCATCCCTTCATCGGTAAGCGCGTCGGCGACGACGCCCTGGCATGCCGGCATGCGCGGCTTCCTCAAGGGCGAGGCTGACACCTGGCTGTTCGTGTTGCGCACGACCGTGGCCTTCTTCCTGACCGGTTGGTTGGCCATGCGCCTGCAGCTGCCGCAACCGGGTACCGCAATGATGACCACGGTCATCGTCATGCACCGGCAAAGCGGCATGGTGCTGGCCAAGGCGTTCTACCGGGTGCTCGGCACCTTCGCCGGTGCCGTAGGTGCGTTGCTTATCGTGGCTTTGTTCCCGCAGCAACGTGAGCCCTTCCTGCTGCTGATGGCGCTGTGGATCGCTGGCTGTGTGGCCGGCGCTACCCTGCATCGCAACTTCAAGTCCTATGCCTTTGTACTGGCTGGTTACACCGCGGCCATCATCGCCTTGCCGGTGATCTCCACCCATCCCGGGCAGATCTTCGATTCGGCGGTGGCGCGCATCAGCGAGGTGCTGTTGGGCCTGCTGGTGACCGCGGTGATCAGCGATACCATTTTCCCGGTGCGCCTGCGCGACACCTTGCGCACGGCGGTGAACAACCAGTACGAGAACTTCCTTGGTTTCATGCGTGGCGCCTTGCTTGGTGAGGTGCCACGCGAGCGCATGGAGCAGGCACATCTGCGCGTTGTGCGCGACGCGGTGACGCTGGAAGACCTGCGCAGCTCGGTGATCTTCGAAGACGGCGAAGCGCGTGCGCGCAGCGCGCATCTGCAGCGCTTCAACCAGCGCTTCATGGCGGCGTCGACCACGTTCCAGTCGCTGCACCATCTGATCAACCGCTTGCTGCGCCAGCCTGACCCGGCCGCGGGCCAGGCGCTGCAGGCCTTGTACCTGCCATTGGGTGCCGCCCTGCAAGCCAGCGAGCAATCACCGGCGCAATTGGCAGAGCAGATCCACGCGGTACGCAAAGGTCTGGCCGCGCGATCAGGCGAGCTGCGCACTTCCCTCAGCGGTGTCAGCCAGATCGAAGATTTCGATGTGGGGACGCAGTTGTTGCGGCGCTTCGTCAAGGAACTTGAGCACTACGTGCATGCTCGCCGGCAGCTGACACTGCAGGTCGCACCGACCGAAGACGATGCCCGTGCACAGTTCGTCCGCGGCAATGACTACCTGGGTGCTGCGGTGGCGTTCACCCGTACCGCCATCACCATGCTGCTGCTGAGCGCGCTGTGGGCCGCCAGCGGCTGGGCAATGGCGGTCAATGTGATGCTGCTGGCAACGATCTTCTCCGGCTTGTTCGCGACCATGCCGAACGCGGCACGGATGACCGGAAAAGTCGCCTGGGGCTATCTGCTCGGCGTCATCGCAGCCTATGTCTGCGACTACATGGTGCTGACCCGGATGGAGGGTTTCACCCTGCTGGTTGCGGGGTTGCTGCCGTTCTTCGTGGTGGGCCCCTACATGGTCAGCCGCCCCAAGCTGTCAGTGTTCGGGTTGGGTTATACGATGGGCCTGGTCAATATCCTGGCCATCACCAGCGTGCACGCCTTTGATCCGGTGCGCTTCTTCAATGAGGGCACTTCGCAACTCATCGCGATGGGTGCGGCAGTATTGAGTTTTGCGTTGATGCCACCGCTGGTAGGCACGGCATGGTTGCGGCGGCGGCAGATGGCTGGCTTGCGCGCGCAGGTGGGCTTGGCCGCGCAGGCGCCGCTGCGTGGACTCCAGCACCGTTTCGAAAGCATCAACAGCGACCTGCTGCACCAGATCGTCACCCATACGGCGGCGGGCAGCGAGGAGTCGCGCCAGCAGCTCGCCTGGGCCTTGGCGGTCAACGAAACCGGCCGCGCACTGATCCACCTGCGCCAGGACGTGGCCCGTGAACCGGCATCGACGCAGCTGCACCAGTGCGTGGATTTAGTGGTGCGGGCCTTGGCCGATTTCTTCGCCCTGCCAGATGCAACGGCATGGCAGCGTGCCGACACGGCGCTGACCGAGGCCATCGCGCTGGCGCGAGCCCAGGCCGCTGATGGTGGTGTCGCCGCACGGGTGTTGCTGCACCTGCGTCTGGTGCGATTGGCGATGGTGGACGACAGCTCGGTCATGGCTGCCTATATCGCACCCATTGATTCAAATCCGGAGGCACCTCGCCATGCCCATTGAGATCGCTTTCGCTGGAACCCTGTTTCCCGGCCTGCTGTTGTTGTTCGTGCTGGTCTGCATCGCGCTGTGGGCGCTGGACACCTTGGCTGGTCGTCGCGGTTGGTACCGCAATGTCTGGCACCCGGCCTTGTTCCGCACTGCGGTGTTCATCTGTCTGTTTGGTGGCTTCGGCCTGCTGCTGTTCTGAGAAATCCCATGACCCCCAAAGTCCAATCCATTCTTCGTTTCTCCATCACCGCCGTGGTGGTGGTGATAGCTGCCTTGATCGCGATGGCGATGTGGCGGCATTACATGTACTCGCCGTGGACCCGCGAAGGTCGCCTGCGCGCGGAAGTGGTGCGCGTGGCGCCGGATGTTTCCGGCCCGGTCAGCGCGGTAGCGGTGCGTGACAACCAGTTGGTGAAGCGCGGCGACGTGCTGTACCAGATCGATCCCGCGCGCTACCAGAACGCCTTGAACCAGGCGCGCGGCAACCTGGCCGCCGCAGAGGCTTCCGCGCGAGCCGCGGGCGCAAGCATCCAGGTAGCGGCGGCGGGAGCTGCACAGCAGAGTGCGAATGCCAGTCGCTACGAGCAGCAGTACGAGCGGCGCCAGCGCATTACTGGCAGCTTGATCTCCGAAGAAGCGCGTACCGATGCGCTCAGTGCTGCGCAGGCCGCACGTGCCGGTGTTGCCCAGGCGCAGGCCAGTCGCCAACAGGCCAGTGCGTCGCAGCAGCAGGCACTGGCTGCAGTGGAGCAGGCACAGGCGGCATTGGATACGGCAGAGTTGAACCTGGAACGCACCCAGGTGCGCGCGCCGGTGGATGGTTATGTGACCAATCTGGAAGTGCGGCAGGGCGACTATGCCACTGCTGGTGCGGCAAAGTTGGCGGTGATCGATACCAATTCGTTCTGGGTCTACGGCTATTTTGAAGAGACCAAGCTGGCGCAGTTGCATGTGGGTGACGGCACCCGCGTGCAGTTGATGAGCGGGCAGGAGCTGCACGGGCATATCGAGAGCATTTCGCATGGCATTACCGATGCGGACAGCCCGACCGGCAGCGACCTGCTGGCGAATGTGAACCCGACCTACAACTGGGTGCGGCTGGCGCAACGGATTCCGGTTCGGATCAAACTGGACGCAGGTTCGTTTGCGAAGGGCGTCGTGCTGGCCAATGGCATGACCGCTACGGTGATTGTGGAGCGGGGGCGGTAGGGTTGAGTGGGTTTGCTTGGTGACTTGGGCTGGCTGCACGAAGTCCGAAGTACAGAGTTGAACGGGTAGAACCAGAAGCACAGAGCCAGAAGCACAGAGCCCCCTCATCCGCCCTCCGGGCACCTTCTCCCGCAAGCGGGAGAAGGGAAAGCGGGATGCTGCTTGAGCTGAAGGTTCGCCGCGCCATGCATGCGCCTAGCAATGCATCAGAGCCCCGCAGCGTCGGATCACTCCCTTCTCCCGCCTGCGGGAGAAGGAAAGGCGGGATGCTGCTTGCGCTGAAGGTTCGCCGCGCCATGCACGCGCGCAAGCAATGCATCAGAGCCCCGCAGCGTCGGACCACTCCCTTCTCCCGCCTGCGGGAGAAGGGAAGGCGGGATGCTGCTTGCGCTGAAGGTTCGCCGCGCCATGCATGCGCGCAAGCAATGCATCAGAGCCCCGCAGCGTCGGACCACTCCCTTCTCCCGCCTGCGGGAGAAGGGAAGGCGGGATGTTGCTTGCGCTGAAGGTTCGCCGCGCCATGCATGCGCGCAAGCAATGCATCGGAGCCCCGCAGCGTCGGACCACTCCCTTCTCCCGCCTGCGGGAGAAGGGAAGGCGGGATGTTGCTTGCGCTGAAGGTTCGTCGCGCCATGCATGCGCGCAAGCAATGCATCAGAGCCCCGCAGCGTCGGACCACTCCCTTCTCCCGCCTGCGGGAGAAGGGAAGGCGGGATGTTGCTTGAGCTGAAGGTTCGCCGCGCCATGCATGCGCGCTAGCAATGCATCGGAGCCCCGCAGCGTCGGACTACTCCCTTCTCCCGCAGGCGGGAGAAGGTGCCCGGAGGGCGGATGAGGGGGGCTTTTGATCTGCCGCACGAAGCAAAAGAGAACGCCCGGCAAAGCCGGGCGTTCTCTTTCCATCAAAACCAGCGACTGCTTACTTGGCAGCAGCACCGGTGGTCAGGCCACGCTTCTCAAGCAGCGGCTCGATCTGCGGCTCGTGGCCGGCGAAGTTGCGGAACAGCTCCATCGCATCGACGCTGCCACCCTTGGACAGCAGGGTCTTGCGGAAGTGGTCGCCGTTGGCGCGCGACAGGCCGCCGTTCTCGCGGAACCACTTCTGGGTGTTGGCATCCAGCACTTCGGACCAGATGTAGGCGTAGTAGCCGGCCGAGTAGCCGCCCATGATGTGGCTGAAGTACGGGGTCTTGTAGCGCGGCGGGACCGGCGCGTAGTAGATGCCGTCCTTGGCCAGCGCTTCATGCTCGAACTTCATCACGTCCTTCGGTGCCGGGATCTGACCAACACCGATCTGGTGCCAGTTCTGGTCCAGCATTGCAGCGCCCAGGTACTCGGTGGTGGCAAAACCCTGGTTGAACTTGGACGCGGCGATCACCTTGTCCAGCAGCGCCTGCGGCATCGCCGAGCCGTTCTGGTAGTGCTTGGCGTAGTTGGCCAGGATGGTCGGCTCGTCGGACCACATCTCGTTCACCTGCGAGGGGAACTCGACGAAGTCACGCGGCACCGCGGTGCCGGCGAAGTACGGGTACTTCACGTCCGAGAACATGCCGTGCAGGGCGTGGCCGAACTCGTGGAAGGTGGTGGTCACTTCGTCCCAGGTCAGCAGGGTCGGCTTGCCGGCCGGCGGCTTGGGGATGTTGAGGTGGTTGGCGACCACCGGCTTGTCGCCGGTCAGACCCGACTGCGACACATAGGCGTTCATCCACGCACCGCCACGCTTGGACTCGCGTGCATACGGATCGAAGATGAAGATGGCCAGCTGGCTGCCATCGGCGTCGAACACGTCATAGACGGTGACGTCGTCGTGGTAGACCGGCAGGTCGGTGCGCTGCTTGAAGCTCAGGCCGAATTCCTTGCCGGCGGCGAAGAACACGCCGTTCTCCAGCACGTTCTTCAGCTCGAAGTAGGGCTTGAGCTGGGATTCGTCGAAGTTGTACTTGGCCTGGCGCACCTTCTCGCTGTAGAAGGCCCAGTCCCACGGCTGCAGTTCGAACGTCGGCTTGCCGGCGGCCTTCTGCTCGCTGTCGATCATCGCCTGCAGGTCGGCGGCTTCGCGCTTGGCGTTGGTGACGGCGGCCGGAGCCAGCTGGCCGAGCATGGCATTGACCGCTTCCGGGGTCTTGGCGGTCTGGTTGCCCAGCGAATAGCTGGCGAAGTTCGGGAAGCCCATCAGTGCGGCCTTCTCGGCGCGCAGGGTCATGATGCGCGACACCAGGGCGGTGTTGTCGTACTCGCCACCCTTGCTGCCACGCGAGATCGAGGCTTCGTAGATCTTCTGGCGCAGCTCGCGGTTGGCCAGGTTGGTCAGCGGCGGCTGGCCGGTGGTGTTGAGCAGGGCGATGACGTACTTGCCATCCAGCTTGCGGGCCTTGGCAGCTTCGGCGGCGGCAGCGATCTGCTCGGCCGACAGGCCGTCCAGCTGCTTGACGTCATCAACCACGATGTAGGAAGCGTTGACCTCGGCCAGCACGTTCTGGCTGAACTTGGTGCCCAGGTTGGCCAGCTCGGCGTTCATGTCCTTGAGCTTGGCCTTGTCGGCGTCGGACAGCTTGGCGCCGGCGCGGACGAAGTTGTCGTGGTACTTCTCGACCAGACGCAGGCTTTCCGCATCCAGGCCCAGCTTGGCGCGGTTGTTGTACAGGGTCTCGATACGCGAGAACAGCTTGCCATTGAGGTTGATGGCATCGCTGTGCGCGGCGAATTTGGCCGAGTAGTCGGCCTGCAGCTTCTTGCGCGCGTCGTTGGTGTCGGCGCCGATCAGCGCGAAGAACACGGTGGTGGCGCGGTCCAGCACGGCGCCGCTGTTTTCCAGCGCGATCAGCGTGTTTTCAAAGGTGGGCGCAGCCGGGTTGTTGGCGATCGCTTCCACTTCCTGCAGCTGCTGGGCCATACCAGCGTCGAAAGCCGGCGCGAAATCGGCGTCCTTGATCTTGTCGAACTGCGGGTAGTGCAGCGGCAGCGGGCTTTCAGCGAAGAACGGATTGGCCTGCTGGGCCGACTGGGTGGTCGCAGTGGGTGCGGCCTGGCTGTAGGCCGGCAGGGCAAGACCCAGGGTCGCGGCAAGGGCGAGGGCGAGACGGGTGTTCAAGGCGGAAACTCCGGTAAAAAGACTGATCTTTCAGGGTACCTGCAGGCGCGCCCTTACGGGTGTGTCGAATGGCATGGTTGCGCTGAAAGGCCACATCTTGCACGCCGTTGGCGTCGCGATGGCGTACGCTGGCGGTTCTGTCAGGAGCCGTGCCATGCCCAATGCCTTTGATTTCGAGTTGACCGCACTGGATGGCCGTCCGCTGCCGCTGGCCACCTTCGATGGGAAGGTGCTGCTGGTAGTGAATACAGCCTCCAAATGCGGCTTCACCCCGCAGTACGAAGGGCTGGAGCAGCTGTGGCAGGAGCTGGGGCCGCAGGGACTGGTGGTGCTGGGGTGCCCCTGCGACCAGTTCGGCCACCAGGAGCCGGGCGATGCCGCCGACATCCAGGACTTCTGCAGCATCAACTACGGGGTCAGTTTCCCGATGTCGGCCAAGCTCAAGGTCAATGGCGCCGACGCCGATCCGCTATGGCAGTGGCTGCAGCGGCAGAAGCGCGGCGCGCTGGGCATCGCCGCGATCAAGTGGAACTTCAGCAAGTTCCTGATCGGCCGCAACGGACAGGTGCTTGCCCGCTACGCGCCGACCGCACGCCCGGAGACGCTGGAGGCGGATATCCGGGCCGCGCTGGGCTGAAGCGAGCGCTGCGTCGTCAAGCCGCAGCCAGCTGCAGGCGGCCTACAGACTTCAGATCGATATGCTGGCGGGCGACCCAGAGATCATGCGCGTCCTGCATGGCCAGCCAGCTTTCCGGGCTGCGACCAAGGGCGACAGATAGGCGCAAAGCCATTTCAGGGCTGACCCGACTGCTGCCGTTCAACACCCGACTCAACGTCGAGGCGGAAACCCCAAGTGCCTGTGCGAGTTCGCGGCCGCTGACATTGTTCGGCTCCAGATAGATGCCGGAAATGAAGGCGCCCGGATGCGGCGGGTTATGCATGTTCATCAATGATAGTCCTCGTAGTCCAGCACGTGGCAATTGCCATCCTTGAATTCAAAGGTGACGCGCCAGTTGTCGTTGACGGCAATCGACCAGCGTCCCTTCATCTCACCCCTCAGTGCGTGCAGGCGAAATCCGGGGATATCCATGTCCTCGATTGTGTGTGCTGTATCAAGTGCGGCCAGCTGCAGGCGCAGTCGATTCGCATGACTTGCCTGTATGCCTGCGGTGCTTCCGGTTTCATAGAGCTTGCGCAGCCCTTTGTGGCGGAATGACTTGATCATGCTGGATTGTAGCATGTTGCGCATCGCGCAACATTCACTGGGAGGGCAGGGGCGGTAGCGGGGTCAGTCGGGGTGCGGCAATGCCCGGCGCTGGACTGCGCCGGGCAAGCTTGCTTAGACCGGATCGGTCGCCGCTTCGTCCAGCAGGTCTTTCTGCTGCAGTTGTACCTTGGTCGGGTCGCCGTGTTCGGCCATGGCCCGTTGCAGGGCGCGGCGGGTGGCAGCGGTGACCAGTGACTGCAGGTCGCGGCCGGAGCTGCCTTCGGTGGCGGCTGCCAGGGTGCCCAGCACCTCGTCCACGGCAAAATCCAGCGGCTTGCCGGCCAGCTGCAGCCGCAGGATGGCCGCGCGTGCGTCGATGTCGGGCAGGCCGATCTGTATCTTGCGCTCCAGGCGCGACAGCAGCGCGCTGTCGATCGCGTCCAGGTGGTTGCTGGCAGCCAGCAGGAATACCTGGCCTTGTTTGGTGCTGATGCCGTCCAGTTCCTGCAGCAGCTGGGCGACGATTTCGGCGTTCAACTTGTCGGAATTGCCGCTGCCGCGTGGTGGGGCAACGGTGTCGATCTCATCGAGGAACAGGATGCACGGTGCCTGCGCCCGGGCTTTCTCGAACAGCTGCTTGACCCGCGCGGCGCCGTCGCCGAGGAACTGGCCCTTGACCTCCGCCGATGAGGCGGCGATGAAGGACAGCCCGGACTGGCTGGCCAGTACGCGCGCGATCTGGGTCTTGCCGGTGCCGGGTGGCCCATACAGCAGGATCCCGCGTGGCACCGGGATGTTCATCCGCGCCAGTTCTTCGGCATGCAGCAGTTCCTTGCCGAGGCTTTCGAACTCGGCACGGGTGCTGGCCGGCACGATCACATCGTCCCAGCCCAAGGTCTGCACCGAGGTGGAGCTTTTGCCGCGCAGGCGGGCGATGGCGGCGCTGAAATCGCTTTGCGCGGGGCGCCCGGCCGGGTGGGTGGCCACCACACTTGTGACCAGGGTGGACAGATCGCGCCCGGACATGCCGGCGGTTTCGCGCACCAGCACCTCGGTCACCGGCAATGCCAGCTGGGCCTTGCCGAACTCGGCCAGCAGGATGCGTTCGCGCGCTTCTGCGTTGGGTGCGGCAAGCTCGATGGAGACGGTGAAGCGCGACAGCACCGCATCATCGATCAACTCCTGGCGGTTGGTGGCACCAATCACCAGTACATTGCCGCTGCCCTGGTTGAAGCCATCCCATTCTGCGATGAAGGTCTGCACCAGCTCGTTGCCGAAGTTGTCGGTGTCGCGGCTACCACGGCGGGCAAAGGCACTTTCACATTCGTCCACGAACAGGATGGTCGGCCCCTTGTTGCGCGCGTTTTCCCAGATCTTCTTGACCTTGGGTCCAGTGTGGCCGATGTGTTCGCCCTTCAGGTCGGCGATGGTCACCGCGACGAAGTTGCAGTCCACGTGTTCGGCCAGCTTGCGCGCGATCAGGGTCTTGCCAGTGCCGGGCGGCCCCCACAGCAGCATGCCCTTGGGCAACGGCGGGGTGCCGGCGGCAAAACGGTCCACCAGCTTGATCACCTGTTCCAGGGTCTGCTCCGGGATGGCGACGTCCTTCCAGTTGGCTTCCAGCTTGTCCAGCGAGGCCAGCCGGACCAGCAGCGATTGCTGAAGCTGCAGCTCGCGCTCGTGCGGAGCGCTCAATGCCTGCAGGTCGAGGATGGGCTGGGCCAGCGGTGCCAGCACGGGTGCCAGTTCGGCGGCCAGTGGAGTCCACGTCGCGGCGTGTTCATCGGCTTCGGCACGGACACGTACGAGGCCGCCGGGGTGGCCATTGAGCGGCAGGCGGATGAAGATGTCGGGGTCCTTGTCGTTGGCGACATCAGTGCTCACGCCAACCATCACCGCGTTAGAGTTGTCGTGCTTGTCACCGAGCTGCCAGTTGTTGCCCATCTTCTCCACCGAGGGTGCGGGCGCGCGGATGACGGGGTAGGGGTGGCTGCGGCCGTCGTTGTTCTTCTTGCCGAAGGCGTGCAGCTGCAGCTGGCGTTTGCCCAGCGCATCGATCGATGCCAGCCCTGCAGCGGCATTGCGCTTTGACATGCGGTTGCGGCCCAGCCAGACCAACAGTGCATAAAAGACCAGGCCAGGCGGAATGTAGGCGAACAACAGGAACAGTGTGCTGGCCGGGAAGGGCAGCGTGTACGACAGGTGGCCGCAGAAATTCCGAACCGGCCCATACAGCGCCAGGCTACCGAGCAGCAGCAGCCAGGCCACAGTGCGGACGCCGCCGCTGCCCAAGGTCGCGCGCAAACTCAGCGCTGGCCCCAAGGTGCCTTTGCGGCCGTGTTGTTGCGTGTTGCGGCGCGCCTGCGCCAGACCTTCTTCGAACGCCGGGCGCATAGCCTGGGCGGCCTGGCATGCGGCGGGGTAGGCAGCGCCCATCGCCTGCTTTGCGGTCTGGGCACGTTGCTGGCATTGCGCCAGCTCCTCAAGCAACACACTGCGCTGGTTGTCGATGAAGCTGCTGCGGGAACTGCTTGGAACCATGAATCCTTTCCCCTGAACTGAAAACGGCCGGATCAGTGTGATCCGGCCGTTAAGCTACGCCATCATTGTCCGGGTTCATAGCCGCCAATGGTCGGTAAAAACCCTACAAGCCTTACTTCTCGACGAAGGCGCGCTCGAACACATAGTGGCCTGCGGTGCCGATGCGCGTGGACACCTCAAAACCGCGTGCGTCCAGCACGTTGCGCAGGTCGGCCAGCATCTGCGGGCTGCCGCAGATCATGAAGCGGTCGTTGGCCGGATCCAGCTGCGGCAGGCCGAGTGTTTCCTGCATCTGACCGTTTTCCATCAGCGAGGTCAGGCGGCCCTGGTTGGGGAAGGGCTCGCGGGTGACCGCCGGGTAGTACAGCAGCTTGTCGCGGACGATATCGCCGAGTATCTCGTCGTTCGGCAGTTCCTGCTCGAAGTACTCGCGGTAGGCCAGGTCCTTCTCGTAGCGCACGCCGTGGCAGACGATCACCTTGTCAAAGCGCTCGTAGGTTTCCGGGTCCTTGACCACGCTCAACCACGGCGCCAGGCCGGTGCCGGTGCCCAGCAGGTAGAGGTTCTTACCGGGATGCAGATCGCTGATCAGCAGGGTGCCGGTGGGCTTCTTGCCGACCAGCACCTTGTCGCCGGGCTTGAGGTGCTGCAGACGCGAGGTCAGCGCACCTTCCTGCACCTTGATGCTGAAGAAGTGCAGCTGCTCTTCCCAGTTGGCGCTGGCAATGGAGTAGGCACGCAACACCGGGCGGGCGCCTTCGTTTTCGTTTTCCAGCCCGATCATCACGAACTGGCCATTCTCGAAACGGAAGCCGCTATCGCGGGTAGTGGAGAAGCTGAAGTAGGCGTCCGTCCAGTGACGGACTTCAAGCACCGTTTCGGCGCCAAAAGCGGAAGACATGCCGTGATTCGTAGATTGGAGACCGGCCTATTCTAGCCGATTTCCAGCAAATAGGAATGAATCTCATTTGACCGGAGTATGGGTAGTGCCGAGCCATGCTCGGCAGGGGCTTTACCGGTAGTGCCTCTGCCGAGCATGGCTC